>NZ_JBFSVE010000050.1:0-41357 GCF_041467715.1 Vibrio sp. 10N.247.311.14 | reverse complement strand
TATTCATCAACGAGTGCCCACACAGATTGATAGGTTTAAATTGTTAAAGAGCTTTACTTGTTGAGCCTTCCTTTTAGTAAGGAGCCTCTCGAAGTGGACGGCCATTCTAGCGGATTAGATTCCAGTGTCAAACACTTTTTCCAGCTAATTTTTCAAAGCATCTTAAATGCTTATCACCGTCTTGTTACTCAGTTCAAACCGCTTGGTTATCCTTGGCAACGGAGGCGCATTATAGAGAGAATAATCCTTTGTACAAGGCTAAAAACGAAAAAAAGCCGCCACCGGCGACCGTTCGAACACTATTCACACAAAGCGTTTAAAATAGGTACGATTAAGCCTTAATTTCGGCCAATCGTACCTACCGTTCTTACTTCAACTATTGGTGAGCAATAATGCGGTCGTTGTTTACTAATAGCTGCACTTTCTTATCTGGATTAATTTTTCCTGCCAGCATCGCTTTCGCTAACGGGTTCTCGACACTTTGTTGAATCGCTCTTTTCAAAGGCCGTGCACCATATACTGGATCAAAACCAACTTGAGAAATTAACTTGAGTGCTTTATCCGAAACTTCAAGCTCATAACCATTGTCTTCCATTCTCTTCTTAAGGTGCTTAAGCTGAATAGCGGCTATCGACTGAATGTGCTCTTGACCCAATGGATGGAACACCACGCTTTCATCAACTCGGTTCAAAAACTCAGGACGGAAATGTTTACCTACCACTTCCATCACTTCATTCTTTATTCCTTGGTAGTCGAGCGTATTGAAGTTCTCTTGAATTCTCGAAGAGCCAAGGTTGGATGTCATGATCACTACCGTGTTTCTAAAATCGACTGTACGACCTTGTCCATCAGTTAAGCGTCCATCATCAAGCACCTGCAATAAGATATTGAAAACATCAGGATGCGCTTTCTCTACTTCATCTAGCAAAATCACTGAATAAGGCTTGCGACGCACTGCTTCTGTTAAGTAACCACCTTCTTCATATCCAACGTAACCCGGAGGAGCACCAACCAAACGAGCAACAGAGTGTTTCTCCATAAACTCAGACATGTCGATACGCACCATTGCATCGTCACTATCAAACATGAAGTTCGCGAGTGTTTTACACAACTCCGTTTTACCAACGCCAGTTGGACCAAGGAATAAGAAAGATCCAATCGGCTTGTTTGGATCAGATAAACCTGCACGGCTACGACGAATCGCATTCGATACCACTTCGACTGCTTCCGCTTGGCCAATAACTCGCTTATGTAGAACACCTTCCATTTTAAGAAGCTTCTCTTTCTCGGCTTCTAGCATTTTAGAAACAGGTATGCCTGTTTGCTTCGATAGCACGTCTGCAATTTCTGCATCAGTGACCTTATTACGCAGCAGCGTCATTTCTTGCATTTCAGCTTGAGTCGCAAGATCTAACTGCTTCTCTAATTCTGGGATTCGACCGTATTGCAATTCAGACATTCGGTTAAGATCACCAGCACGTCTCGCAAAATCCATATCCATACGAGCTTGTTCTAGCTCTGACTTGATGTGTTGCGTGCCAGAAAGCGCGGCTTTCTCTGCATTCCACACTTCTTCAAGCTCTGCGAAATCTCGTTCTTTGTCAGAAAGCTCTTCTTGTAATGTTCGAAGGCGTTTTTCACTGGCTTCATCATTTTCATTGGTAAGAGCTTGCTGCTCGATCTTCAATTGAATGATTTTACGCTCGAGCTTATCTAGCGACTCAGGTTTTGAGTCGATCTGCATACGGATACTCGAAGCCGCTTCATCAATCAGATCAATCGCTTTATCCGGCAGTTGACGATCAGAAACGTATCGATGAGATAGTGTTGCTGCAGCCACGATTGCTGGGTCGGTAATTTCTACATGATGATGAAGTTCATAGCGCTCTTTCAAACCACGAAGAATCGCCACCGTGTCTTCAACCGTTGGTTCATCGACAAGCACTTTTTGGAAGCGGCGCTCTAACGCAGGATCTTTCTCTATATACTGCCGATATTCATCGAGTGTGGTTGCACCTACACAGTGAAGTTCACCACGAGCCAATGCAGGTTTCAGCATATTACCCGCATCCATAGAGCCTTCACCTTTGCCCGCACCGACCATGGTGTGAATTTCATCGATGAAGAGAATGATATTGCCCTCTTCTTTCGATAATTCATTAAGAACTGATTTTAAACGTTCTTCAAATTCACCACGATATTTAGCACCGGCAATTAAAGAGCCCATATCTAACGAAAGTACACGTCGGCCTCTTAAACCTTCTGGCACTTCATTGTTAATAATGCGCTGAGCCAAACCTTCAACGATAGCTGTCTTACCAACACCAGGTTCACCGATAATGACTGGGTTGTTCTTAGTACGACGCTGAAGTACTTGGATAGTACGGCGGATTTCGTCATCTCGGCCAATTACCGGATCCAGCTTGCCTTGCTCCGCTCTTTCAGTCAGATCGATGGTGAACTTCTCTAACGCTTGGCGTCGGTCTTCGGCATTTGGGTCATCAACTTTTTGACCGCCACGAACCTGCTCGATAGCTTGAGATAATTTTTGCTCAGTAAGACCTAGTTCTTTAAGCAGGTTACCTAAAGGGCCTTTATCTTCAATTGCGGCAAGTAGGAAGACTTCCGAAGAAATGTATGTGTCTTGACGCTTTTGTGCGACCTTGTCACATAGGTTGAACAAAGTACCCATTGCATTCGACAGTTGAACATCACCACCGATACCACTTACTTTCGGTACACGGTCTAATATTTCGCTTAGCTTTGAACGCAATTGAACCACATCAATATTCAGCATGGTGAGCAATGGACGAATTGCACTACCATCTTGATTAAGCAAAGACACCATTAGGTGCACAGGCTCTATATATTGGTGATCACGACCTAATGCGAGCGACTGAGCATCAGATATCGCAATTTGGAATTTACTAGTGAATCGATCGAGACGCATGCCAACCTTCCTACTCTTAGATATGTTTATCTTATGGTTAGAAGATGGATACGGTAACGCGGATTTTCAAGGGATAAGAATGAAGAATAGAGCTGTTATAAAAATATAAATGAGCTGGATGACTGGTTGCACTAGTTAAAGGTTACTCTAACCAAATAAAAGTAGCTTGGCGTCCAGTAATACCATCACGACGATAAGAATAGAACGCATCGGCATCAGCGAAGGTACATAGATTAGAGTCTGTCACAGAAGTTACACCAACTTTGTTCAGTCGTTGCGTTGCAAGCTGAGACATATTCGCTAGCCATTTGCCTGGTTCAGCTTTGGCTTCAAATGCGAGCTTAGCTTGAGAGTCAAAACTAACGAAAGCTTCCAACACATCATCGCCTACTTCAAAAGCTTGTTTGCCTATTGCAGGACCAAGCCAAGCAATGATCTTATTCTCTGAACCTAAGTTTGAAAACTTTGCGACGGCATTTTCAAGAATGCCACCAGCAAGACCACGCCAACCAGCATGAACTGCAGCAACTTGAGTGCCTTTGGTATCAGTAAGGATTACAGGTAAGCAATCGGCTGTCATCGCAGAACAAACAACATCTTTAGCTGTGGTAAATGCACCGTCAGCATCAAGAATATCTGCCGTAGGGTGTAAAACCGTAACGACATCTGTTGAGTGAGTTTGATGTAGCCATACCGGAGCGGCAGGCATATTAGCGTGTTGCTTGAGCCAGGCTCTGTTGTTTTCAACAAGCGAAGCATCATCCCCAACATGCGTACCTAGGTTTAATCCTTGATACGCACCAGTAGAAAAACCATCAAAACGTGTCGAAGCAAATGCTTTCACGTTTTTTGGTGCATTCCAGTTAGGGATGATCATCGACATGATTAAATGTCGTCTTCCAAGTTTTCGCGCGCATCAACACGTAACGCTTCAGCCATCACGACCATGTCATTTGGCACAGGAGCGTGGAACTCAACTTCTTCACCTGTAATTGGGTGAACAAATTTAAGCATAACGGCGTGCAGTGCTTGGCGATCAAAAGAACGAATCATTGTTGTTAGTTCTTCAGATGCACCTTTTGGAATACGAGCACGACCACCGTATGCAACGTCACCTAGCAGCGGATGCTGAAGGTATGACATGTGAACACGAATTTGGTGAGTACGACCCGTTTCTAGGCGTAGACGAATACGAGTATGCTCGCGGAAGTGCTCAGCAACACGGTAGTGAGTTACCGCTGGCTTTCCTAATTCATTTACATCCATCAAGGTACGCTTAGTTGCATGACGGCTAATGCCTTTCTCTACCACACCACCAGCGGTCATTTTGCCAATTGCAATTGCTTCATATTCACGAGTAATACGACGCTTAGCAAGAGCACGCACAAGACGAGTTTGAGCTGGAACCGTTTTAGCCACAACCATAAGACCTGTTGTGTCTTTATCAAGACGGTGCACAATACCTGCACGAGGCACTTCTGCAATCTGTGGGTAATGGAAAAGCAATGCGTTTAGTATGGTTCCATCCGGTGTGCCTGCGCCTGGGTGTACAACCAGATCGCGAGGCTTATTGATAACCAATAAGTCATCATCTTCGTAGACAATGTTTAGAGGAATATCTTGTGCTTCCCAGCGCTCTTCATCTGCAAGTTCAGCTTGCAAGATGATCTCTTCACCGCCCAAAACCTTAACGCGCGGCTTTGTAATAACTTCGCCATCCACTTGGATTTTGCCGTCAAGAAGCCACTCTTTAATGCGAGAGCGAGAAAAATCGGTAAATAGTTCAGCGACAGCTTGGTCTAAACGTTGACCTAACTGGCTGCTTTTTACTGTGTCTGTTAATGTGATCTGCTGAGCCATATCGAACTTTTTTAAAAACCGTGAGACTAATACCCATTAGTATGGATAAAATAGAATAATTGCATCATTGTATCTGTTACTGGTTAGAAAGTAACGGAAGCTTACGAAATATTTAATTCAAGGAATCGACGCCTGACATGAAACACCTTACTTTATCGGGTCTATTAGCCGTATCACTCTTGGTTGGTTGTTCAAGTAGTGAAGAGATAGTGCCAGATGTACCACCATCGGTTCTCTACTCTGACGCTCAAGAATCACTGCAGAGCGGTAGCTGGCTTTCAGCAATAGAAAAGCTAGAAGCCCTAGACTCACGTTACCCATTCGGCGCCTATTCTGAGCAAGTACAGCTCGATCTGATTTACGCTTACTACAAAAATGATGACTTGGCACTTGGCCTCGCTACCATTTCACGTTTCCTACGTTTGAACCCAACGCATGAGAAACAAGACTGGGTTCTTTACATGCGCGGCTTAACGCACATGGCGCAAGACCGAAACTTCATGCACGATATTTTTAATATCGACCGTAGTGACCGAGATCCTGAACCAGTGAAACTTGCGTTTGCTGACTTCAAGCGACTACTCGAACGTTTCCCTAGTAGCCCTTATGCTGAAGATGCACAAAAACGCATGTTCGCACTTAAGAACCGCCTAGCAGAGTATGACTTAGCAACCGCTGATTTCTACCTACGCCGCGAAGCTTGGATTGCTGCGATCAACAGAACGCAAGAGCTGCAAAAAACTTACCCAGACACCATTGCTGCGCGTAAGTCTTTAGATATCCAGCTAAAAGCTTATCAACAACTCGGCCTAGATGACGCTGTGTTAAGAACAGAAAAGTTGATTGAGTTAAACCCACTACCTTAATCAAACCTCTTACATCTCAATCCTAAAAGCGCGCTAATTTACTAGCGCGCTTTTTTTCATCTACATATCGCAAACTTGATGGAACGCATAATACACGGTATCTTCAAAAGATAACTTTTAACAAAACATCAACATGGAGTGTGGATGTGAGTAGGTTGTTATTATTTATCTGGATATCGCTATTTAGCCACTTATCCTACGCATTAGAACTGTCTCCATTAAGCAATAAGCCTTACATGGGTGACTTGGATGTGCTCAAAACCAAAGGAACGGTTAGAGTGCTAGTGTCTGCCGATCTTGGTTTCTATTACATCGAGGATGGCAAGCCAAAAGGCATCGTGGCAGAAATGCTCTACCACTTTGAGAAAAGCCTTCGTAAGAAACATCCCTACCTCAATGTTCAAGTCATCCCCGTGCAACGAGATGATCTACTTCCCTCTTTAGAGTCTGGCTATGGTGATGTCGCTGTCGCTAACCTAACGATCACCGATAAACGATTACGAACCATCGATTTTTCGGATCCGATGATTAAAGATGGTAAAGAACTCATTATCACAGGGAAAAAGGCCGAACCTATCACCGAAATCAAGCAATTGAGTGGCAAAGAGGTGTGGATACGAGCAAGCTCGAGTTACTTCGAGAGTGTACAAAGAGTTAATAAGGAGCTTAACGAGCTAGGTTTACCACCACTGTATGTCCACTTTATCGAGGAGTCATTACAAGACTACGAGCTGATAGAACTGGTTAACCAAGGTTATATACAAGGCACAATTCTGGATAACCATAAAGCCAAGCTCTGGATCGATGTAATGGAAAACATTCAAGTCCATAACGACTTACCTTTACGAGAAAATGGTCGTATTGCTTGGGCTTTAAGAAAAGACAGCCCTCAACTGAAGAAAGAGATAAACAAATACGTCAAGACCGCACGAACAGGCACCCTGCTTGGGAATGTCATCTACCAGAAATACATCGACAATACTCGCTGGTTAGGCCGAGCACTCAACCCCAATAAAGTAGACCGAGTAGCTAAACTCTCAGATGTCTTTGAAAAGTATTCGAGCAAGTATGAATTTGATCCTTTAATGATGTCAGCTCAAGGTTTCCAAGAATCAGGACTGGATCAGAGCCGGATTTCTCATCGCGGGGCTATTGGTGTGATGCAGGTATTACCGAGTACCGCCAAAGATAAAAACGTCAACATCAAGAACATCCATAAGGTGGATAACAACATCCATGCGGGTGTGAAGTATATGCGCTTTATCAAAGACCGATATTTTGACGACCCGGCAATATCACCCGACAATCAAATCTACTTTACCTTGGCTTCTTACAACGCTGGTCCTGCTAAGATCAGAAAGATGAGGAGCATTGCCAAGCAGAAAGGTTACAACCCAAACATCTGGTTTAAAAACGTAGAAATCATCACTCGCAAATACGTGAGTAAAGAACCCGTAACCTATGTTGCCAACATCAATCGTTACTTCGTAATCTATAAACAATTACAAGCTATCAATGCTATCCGAGAGGACGGCACAGCGAGATTACTGAACACTAACGACTAGGATCGCCTCCATCCCAGAGCTGGGGAGCCAAAGGTATTAGGTAAAGCTAAAAAACACAAAAGCCGCATAAGAATACTTATGCGGCTTTTGTTTATCTAATTCTGAAGAAGCTTATGTAGCGACCTATATTACAAGACCTATATCACAAAACACTATTGAGTAAATTTCAATCAAGCACTTTCCATAGGCTGTAGGACGCCCCTAAAAACTGATTTAATTTTTAGCGAAGCCTTGCCTCCAAGTTATCGTTTTTCATAAGGATAACAAGCATTTTTCGCCAAAAAGATACTAAGACTTGCGTAAGATCACATTTGATTTTAATGCTTATCCTACCCAACCAAAACAAGATCTAGATCACATTCTTTATTCCTAAAAGTCGTAATCTGAAGTTAACCCATGAGGGATACAACAGAGGAAAACTTCTATGAAAATGAACATCACTGGTAAAAACATCGACATTACCTCTGCAATCCGTGATCACATAGAAAGCAAATTTAAAAAGCTAGATAAATGGCAAGTAGACATCATTGGCTGCCAAGCGAGCTTTAGCGAAGAACCAAACAAGAAGAAGAAATTTGAAGCGGTACTAACCGTACCAAAAGGCCAACTTGTTGCTTCATCAATCCATGACGACCTCTACGTAGCGATCAACGAAGTAGAACAAAAACTAGAGCGTCAACTCAACAAGCTACGCCATAAACCAGAAGCGCGCCGCACTGAAAAGCCTGAAATCGAAGAGCTAGAAGCTGAAGTAGAATAAGGAAAGAGAACAGATTAAAAAATAGCGCCTCAGGGCGCTATTTTTTTGCTTGACGCTCGTAGCTCGCTTGCTTATTGTGTTTAAACATTCATAAAACAATCACTTTTTATGCACACTCAATCTTTGTTTATTTTTGACTTCTTTTTTCTTCCGTAAATCGGAGGCTAAGTCGTTTTAGAAAAACAAGTCAAAAACGAACAAGAAGCCTCCCACACTAGGGAGGCTTTTTTATAAGGACACATTTATGACTGACCGCTCAATTTCACTGGATGATATCCGCCTTCGTCTTAATGATTTAGACGACGAACTCCTGAAGTTACTTTCAGAGCGTCGCAAGCTAAGTATCGAAGTCGCTAAAAGCAAAGTAGAGACATCAAAACCAGTTCGTGATGCAGTACGAGAACAACAACTATTAGTTAAGCTGATCAACAACGGCAAAGATAAATACGAACTTGATGCGCAGTACATTACCAAGCTGTTTCACACCATCATCGAAGATTCCGTTTTACTACAACAGTCATACTTACAAAACCTAGCGAACCCGCAAAGCCGTAAACCATTGGCTCGCGTTGCATTCTTAGGTTCTAAGGGATCGTATTCTCACCTTGCGAGCCGCGAATACTTCAGCCGCAAGAATATGGAATTGATTGAGCTGAACTGTAATCACTTCAAAGAAGTCGCATCAACAGTAGAGTCTGGCCATGCCGACTACGGTGTCCTGCCGATTGAGAACACCAGTTCAGGGTCAATTAACGAGGTCTACGACCTGTTACAGCATACGACTCTATACATTGTTGGCGAACTTTCTCAACCGATTGAGCACTGCCTTGTTGCTAAAAGTGATATCCGTTTAGAAGACATCAAAACACTCTACTCGCACCCACAACCTCATCAACAATGCAGTGAGTTCTTGAGCCGCCTTAAGGGTGTCAACCTTGAGTCTTGCGCAAGCACCGCTGATGCAATGAAAAAAGTTAAAGAATTGGGTGGTAATGACGTAGCTGCTATTGGTAATGCATCGAGCGGTAAGCTTTATGGACTACAGCCAATCCAGAGCAATATTGCAAACCAAACAGAGAACCACACTCGTTTCATCGTTGTGGCGCGTAAGCCTGTTGAAGTATCGACTCAAATACCAGCGAAAACAACGCTCATCATGTCGACATCTCAAGAGGCGGGTTCTTTGGTAGAAACACTACTGATCCTGCAACGCTTAGGCATCAACATGACTAAGCTAGAATCTCGTCCTATCATGGGTAACCCTTGGGAAGAGATGTTCTATGTCGATTTAGAGGCGCATCTGGATTCAGATAATATGCAACAAGCGATAACGGAACTAACAGCCATTACTCGCCACCTTAAGGTGTTGGGTTGCTACCCAAGTGAGAACATCAAAGCGACTCAAGTTAAGTTGTCATAGCTGAAAGTGAGTATCAGCTTTTAGCTAACATAAGTATTTGGCCTACAGCAGGCCAAATACTTAAATCACCCTCTAGTCGAGTACTATTCTCGCTAAGAAAACTCACCCTAGCATGCCTGAAACACAATTCACTTGTTTCGCACATTCGGCACGCTTACTCTCTCCACTACTTGAGCCTTTCTAACAAAAACTCATTAGTGGCTTTTTTTATCAATAAAGACAAAACCTTACCCCCTTCACAGGAAATCATCGAACTACGTATAATTAATAGCGAGTAAGCATTAAGTAACATAAACTTATGCGCTTAATTTATAAATAGTGTTGTCATTAACTATGAAGCTAAGTACTAAAATCTTACTACTAATAGCCCCTGTGATACTGATCAGTACCGCGGCTTCTAGCTATATTATTTATTCGACGCAAAAAAGCAGTTTCATCAAACGCGAAGACAACGCACTTCAACTGAACATGGAAAAACTAGCCGGATACTTTCGCCAATCTCGTTCGTTCCTCAATAGCTACTCTTACACCTTGACCCAGAGTGATATGGTGAAGCGTTATTTTCTCACTGACCAAAATCTATCTCGCGATCTTGAACTGGTCAGTAACCTTCGAGAAGCCATTCATTTCCTGCAAGATGACGATGAAAGCTATACAGGTTTAGCACTTCTTAATGGTGTTCGAAAACTGCGTTATTACGCGGATAATAGCAATGACTCACGCACTCAGATCGACAGTAAGATATTGGAGTATGTTGACCAGCACTATCAAGACACCCTAGCAACATCGAGTACCAACTATATTCAAAACTCCCAAGGCGAAGGGATGTTGGTTCACTATGACAAGGTAGACAGAAAAGCGATTTTCCCAACCGCAAGCAATCAACCCGACGATGTGTTCTTTGTTGTTGTCTCTGTCTCTCTCGACAAATTTAATGCGCTGCGAAAACAGATAGAGTTCGACTACCAAACCAGTTTGTTCTTCACATCCATAGCGGTTTCTTTGGAAAATGATGTCACCCACTCAGTCAAGCTTGCACCAGAACTGTACGCCACGGTCGACCCGGCGCAATTCCTATTAGAAAACAAGCTCGATTCAATTTGGAACAAGCTGAGTTTGTCGTTTGCCCTGTCTGCGTTTGTGACTGTCGCTCTGCTACTCATGCTTCTGTCTCGCACTGTGATTACTCCAATAACGCGGCTCGATCGACAGCTACAGCAAGTCGAAAAAAAACAACGTAAGAACATTGAACGCTTAGGCACTCGTGACGAGCTTGGCCGCCTATCACAGCGTTTTTATGACATGTATCAAGAGCTAGACAACACCTACCAGCAAACCAAGCTCTTGGCCGAAAATGATCAGTTAACTCAAATAGCCAATAGGCATCAGTTTCAAACCTTCGTTCAGCAATCGTTGCCAAAACCGAGTTCGAATACCGAAACCTGGGTTCTCTATTTTGACTTGGACAACTTCAAGTTTGTGAACGACAAATACGGGCATCAAATCGGCGACTCGATTCTGGTCTCTTTTGCTCAGCGTATTTCAGATATTTGTCGTCATTATAAAGAGGAATTCGACGCTCATTGTATGCCAGCCCGACTTTCTGGAGACGAGTTCGTTGTCTACATTAACGCTCCTAGTCACCGAGGAAATGTCGCGCATCGATTCTCGAACGATTTGCTCACTCCACTGCAAAAAGGCTTTGTCACCGAATCAGGCAGCTTTCCGATCACGGTCAGTATTGGTATTGCGACCTACCCTAATGATGGCAACTCAATCGAGAAGCTTCTGTCCAACGCGGATACCGCGATGTACCAAGCCAAGCGTGCCGGTAAAAACCAATTTGCTGACTATTCACGGGATTTAGACAAAGCCATTCAGCGCCAAGCAGATATTGAACGTGCGCTTAGAGGTAAGAATTTTGATGATGAATTCAGGCTCGTTTACATGCCCTACATGGATTCCACCGGGACTGATGTTATTGGCGTTGAGGTGTTATTGCGTTGGAATTCAAAGCAACTTGGTTTGGTTCCACCAGATGAGTTCATTCCAATAGCCGAACAAACCGGGCTGTTTGAACATGTTGACCGCTGGGTAATACAGAATGCGTTTGCTTCATTCCATCGACTTCAGGCTCAATTTGATCACTCAATTCAATTGTCGATCAACTTATCTTCTGCTGGCATTGAGACCACTCACCTTGCGGGTTTCATTAAAGAACACGCGGAGTTAAATCGAATTCCACCAAGCCTGATCGATTTTGAAATCACTGAAACCTTTTACTCAAATTCAGAAGGTTTTCCATTGCTGAACGAACTGTCATGCATGGGCTATCGACTGGCGATTGATGATTTTGGTTCCGGTTACACCTCTATCACTCAACTGGTGCAGTATCCAACTCAGAAAATTAAATTGGATAAAGCGTTTTTGGATACCTTGATTGAGACCGATAACCAGAACATCGTAAAACCAGTTATCGGGTTGTGTCATGCTCAGGGGAAAAAGGTCACCGCCGAAGGGATTGAAACTCAAGGCATGCACCAGTGGTTACAGGATGCACAGTGCGATATGCTGCAAGGCTATTACTTTGGTAAACCCATGCCATTAGAAGAGTTGAGTGAATGGTACCGACAACATCAACTCAATCTAATCGACAACAAAAAGAATCCGACACATGAAATCTGTAATCATCGCATCGCTGAACCCAGCTAAAATCAACGCCGTTAAAAGTGCGTTCTTATCTGCTTTTCCTGATACTGAATTTGATTTCAAAGGCATCAGCGTCCCTAGCGGTGTCGCCGATCAACCGATGAGCAATGATGAAACCTATCAAGGTGCGGTGAATCGAGTTCACAACGCAACTCAAGCTCAGCCTGATGCAGACTTCTATGTTGGTCTAGAAGCGGGAATAGAAACAAACGTTACCTTTGCTTGGATGGTGATCGAAGCGAATGGTCAACGTGGCGAGTCTCGTTCAGCAAGCCTGATGCTGCCACCAGCCGTGCTAGAAAAACTAGAGCATGCAAACGAGTTAGGGGATGTGATGGATGACGTGTTTGGTACCGATAACATCAAACAGAAAGGTGGTGCCATTGGCCTACTGACACATAACCAATTGTCACGCAGTTCGGTCTATCATCAAGCTTTAATTTTAGCTCTGATCCCATTTGTGAATCCTGAGCACTTTCCTATTTAGTACTTCGTTAAATTTCGAAGCTCAGAGAACAATCTTCAGAAACAAAAAACGCTAACATCCAGTTAGCGTTTTTTATCGAATTCGTATTCATACTATCGCGTGATAGCTTAATTCCATTATTACTTTAGCAACAGGTCGGCGATCACGATTTTCTCTTGCTCAGATTTGGCCTTTAGCTCATTTGAGCCTCTGGTTATCGTCGCTACGCCTACGCCCAGCATTTGACTCACCTGTCGTTGAGACATATCGCCTTTCATCAGCTCACAGAAGATATTAATTCGAGCAACCAGAGCATCTCGCTCGTCTGGTGTCATCATCATAGTCAACAACAGCTCGTGCTGATCTTTTTCGACAGCCGTCTTTACCAAGTCCATCAGTTGTTGCCAATTATCATATTCAGGTTGTGATGCCATATCTCTACACTTACTTTTAAATTCTGACTTTAAAGAGTCGCTTAACGATTGAAAGCGTTTAACACTTTATACCGAAACACTTGATGCGATCCAATGTAAAAAGGCAGTAAGTGGAAATGGTTAGCACTCACTGCCTTTATTCTTACTCAGTTTCGGGCCAAATGCCGAAGGCTTAGTATTTCGTTTTTGCCTCATGGGGCGCTAAAAACGTCCCTTTCTCACCCAAGATATCTCGATAGTAGGTCTCAAACATCAAGATATTCTGAACGTAGCCACGTGTCTCTTTGAATGGGATCATTTCGATAAATGCAAAGGCATCGAGCTTTTCATCGCTGCGTGAACGCCACTGTTTCACACGGCTAGGTCCAGCATTATAAGCCGCAAACGCAAAGATACGGTTGTCATCATATTGAGCGAGTAAACCATCTAAGTAGTGACTGCCAATCTCAATGTTTTTGCCGACATCATAAAGATCATCGCTGCCCTGATACTTAATCTTATGTTTGTTCGCTGTGTATTGCGCCGTCTTGGGCATAATTTGCATAATGCCACGCGCGCCAACTGGAGAGCGAGCTTCTGAATCCATCGCACTCTCTTGTCTTGCTAAAGACATCAAAGTGATTGGATCGAGATCGTGCTTTTCAGCGTAGAAGTTAAACCACCACTTATGAGCAACAGGGAAGCGCAGCGCAATGTTATCCCACATCTTCGCAGAGATACTCGCTGTTACGGTAAAGTGATTCCAACGCTGTGTCGCAGCGTAAGCGGCAAGCATCTCTTTTTGCTCTTTATCTGCATTGGTCAGTAACCAGCGCCATTCACTTTTCGCTGCCGCAATTTTGTCTCGGTCAATCAGTTCACCAATACGCACCAAAGAGGTGTCGAATGGCTTCACTGTTTCAGCATTGTATTTAAGTGTCGATGTTGGATATTGAACTGGCTTACCTAACTGCTTAGCCGCAGCCACACTGTAGAAATTACGCTGACCCAAGATATCTGACAGTCGCTTATTGCCTTTGTCAGTATCGCCCGTCGCGATTTCAGCTCTGCCCTGCCAATATTGCCAACGAAGCGAAGCCTGATGTTTATCATCCAAGCGCGCTATCCACTCTTTCAAACCCGTCCAATCGGCATGTTGAATTGCTAAGCGAGCACGTCGTTCCAGCAGAACTTGCTTTGATGAACTCGCGAGCATTTTGTCGCGCCACACCATTAACTCTTCAGAGTCGGTGTTGATCAGACGAAACGTTAGGTAATCAGCGAGCTCTTGAGATTTCTCTTTCGAAAACTTCTGAGCCTTGATGACATCATCAAACACCTTTTGAGCACTGCTTGATGATTTCCTTGCTAGCTTCTCGAAAGCAAACTCGGTTTGAGCTTGGTAGAATTCATTCGCTGGATGTTTTTTAGCAAACGCGAGTACATTTTCAGGCTTGTTGTACAACGCCTTCATCTGCTTCGCTTGAGCAATTGACTCATCATGATCCAATTGCTTAATCAGATAGCTCATTAACTTACCGTTACGGCCCTCGAACGCTAGCAGCATTCTATCCAGAATCAGCTCATCAGTTCTTAGCCCAGCTTGATCCCAGCTTTTAAATAAAGGGTCACAAGCGTCATCAACACCACTACCACTCAACCAAAGTTGTTTAGCTCCTTTAAAGGCAAGCTCTTGGTTACCTTGCTCGTAATGCGCTCGATAATAAATACATTGGTATTTTTCACCGACAGGCTCTTTGGTTTGAAACTCAAGGATCGTCTTCCACTGTTTTTGAGAAGCCAATGAGTCCAAATAAGGTGCGCGCATTCGATTGGAGAAAGGCAATGCCTTGTTCTCTTCAATGAAAGCATCGACCTCAGCAGGTGTGCGATCACCTAAGCCAATCAGAAAGGCCCGATAATCGGTGTAAGGTGTTAAAGGGTATGTTTGAATTTTGTTACGCAGCGCGGAGTAAGCTTTTAGATCACGGCTGTCTAAAACCTCTTGCGCTTTGTCATAAACGTCACGCTGCATTTCAAGCTCGGATGCATTGCTAGCCATAGCGACCGGAGCCAGTGAAACCGAAGACAAAATTGCCGATGCAGCCACAGCAATTTTCGTATTACCAATGCGGAAAAACATTCGCTCTTTCCTTAGTGCGTGTATGAATACGTGAAGTCTATTTACGCCCGACATCACATCAAATGTAAAGGATTTGAGTGTAAATATTATTAATATTTAACACTTCGCCTCAGAAGCCCATTAAATATAGTTTTAATGACCAATGTGACAATAATAGGTAAGGATTAGTTCAAGAGTGGCTTTTCTGCCCTAGGAGTAACATCTTTGAGGATATTGGTATAAAATAGCAGACAATTTTGAACAATAATTAGGATCGATCGGCAATGGCTGAATACGTATATACCATGTCTCGGGTGAGCAAAACTGTTCCACCTAAGCGTCAAATTCTTAAAGACATTTCTCTTAGCTTTTTTCCTGGCGCTAAAATCGGTGTTTTGGGTCTAAATGGTTCAGGTAAATCTACCCTACTACGTATCATGGCTGGTATTGATACTGATATTGATGGTGAAGCACGTGCACAACAAGGCCTTAAAGTAGGTTATCTACCACAAGAGCCTGTGCTAGACGAATCAAAAACTGTTCGTGAAATCGTAGAAGAAGCGGTTTCTGACGTTGCTGACGCACTTAAGCGTATTGATGCGGTTTACGCAGCTTACGCAGAACCAGATGCAGACTTCGATGCACTGGCAAAAGAGCAAGGCGAACTAGAAGCTCTGATTCAAGCAAAAGACGGTCACAACTTAGAGACTGCTCTAGAGCGTGCTGCTGATGCACTTCGTCTTCCTGAGTGGGATGCGAAAATTGAATTCCTATCAGGTGGTGAGCGTCGTCGTGTTGCTATCTGTCGTCTACTTCTTGAAAAGCCAGACATGCTGCTTCTTGATGAACCAACCAACCACTTGGATGCAGAATCAGTAGCATGGCTTGAGCACTTCCTTGTTGATTACAGTGGTACTGTTGTGGCGATTACCCACGACCGTTACTTCCTAGACAACGCAGCTGGCTGGATTCTAGAACTTGACCGTGGTGAAGGTATCCCATGGGAAGGTAACTACACGTCTTGGCTAGAGCAAAAAGACGAGCGTCTTAAGCAAGAAAAAGCGGGCGAAAGCGCACGTCAAAAGACAATCGAGAAAGAACTTGAATGGGTTCGTCAAAACCCTAAAGGCCGTCAAGCTAAGTCTAAAGCTCGTATGGCTCGTTTTGAAGAATTGACAACTGGCCAATACCAGAAGCGTAACGAAACCAACGAACTGTTCATCCCGCCAGGTGAGCGTCTAGGTGATAAAGTTCTTGAAGTGAACAACCTGACTAAATCGTTTGGTGATCGCGTTCTTATCGACGACCTATCGTTCAGCATGCCTAAGGGCGCAATCGTCGGTATCGTTGGTGCCAACGGTGCAGGTAAATCAACACTATTCAAGATGCTAAGCGGTGCAGAACAGCCAGATTCAGGTACAGTTGAACTAGGCGAAACCGTTAAGCTTGCTTCTGTTGATCAGTTCCGTGACAGCATGGACGACACTAAGACAGTATTCCAAGAGATCTCTGAAGGCGCTGATATCATTAAGATCAACAACTTCGAAATCCCTGCGCGTGCTTACTGTTCTCGTTTCAACTTTAAAGGCAACGACCAACAGAAGATCATCGGTGAGCTTTCTGGTGGTGAACGTAACCGTGTTCACTTAGCGAAACTGCTAAAAGCGGGCGGTAACGTACTGCTACTCGATGAGCCTACCAACGACCTTGACGTTGAAACGCTACGTGCTCTTGAAGAAGCACTGCTTGAATTCCCGGGCTGTGCAATGGTTATCTCGCATGACCGTTGGTTCCTTGACCGTATTGCGACCCATATCTTAGACTACCGTGATGAAGGTCAAGTTAACTTCTACGAAGGTAACTATACTGAGTACACTGAGTGGCTTAAGCAGACTCTAGGCGCACAAGCGGCAGAGCCGCACCGTATCAAGTACAAGCGTATAGCTAAGTAAATAAGCTTGTATTTTGAACAAAGGCCGCGATAATAGCGGCCTTTGATATATCTGGCTTACGTGTAATGCATCGATATAGAGAGATTACTTATGGTTGAAAGACGTCAATTTTCACGAGTTATTTATCAAGTCCCGACTGAGATCTCACAAGGACAAGTAAAGGTATCAGGCTCAGTGCAAGACTTATCACTCCATGGTTTACTCATTCAATGCAATGAATCAAAACAACTTAGCCATGATGTCCCTGTTCAAGTGAGCTTTAAACTCGAAAACAGTGATATCAATATTCAGTTAGAAGCAACGATAGTCTCTACCATCAATACCTCAATGCGTTTACGCATAGAGCATTTAGATATTGATAGTATCAGCCACCTTAAGCGCCTTGTTGAGCTTAATGTTGGTGACGATGACCTGCTTTATAGAGAGATTGAACACCTTACCGACTTAGGTAAGGAATAATATCTCCATTACCCTTTTTCTATTAGAAGCATTTAGTTAATACAGAACCATGTCTAAAAAAGTGTCCATTACTATTCCCTCTAGTCAGGGGGAACAGACGTTTTACTTCGGCCGTAAAGCCGTGCTCATTTGCACTACTGCCATTTTTTCAGTACCGCTATTGATTGGCGGAGCGGCGTACATGCACTTCGAGAGTAAACAAGAACTCGCACTGCAAGCGGGTGATGCCCAACAGTTGATTGAAACACTGATTGTTGAAAAAGAACAAACAGAATTTCTTTATGCTGAGCAAGTAGAAACCAACCATTCGCTATCGCAAACACTGACCGAGAAAGAAGGCACGATTCAGCTACTTGGTAAGCGTGTATTCGATGTGGAATCAGTACTGGGTCTTGCTGATGAAGATCTGCTTACCGATGATATTTCTTTAGAAGATCGCATTGATGCGGCTGCAGTCGATTCAGCAGTAAGAGCCACAATGTTCCGCTTGATTCCAAACGACAGTCCGATGGCTTATCAACGTATATCTTCTTCTTATGGTAGCCGCACTAACCCTATTTCAGGGAAACGCCATGTACATACTGGTATCGATCTAACGTGTAAGCGTGGTGAAGATATTGTCGCGCCCGCAGATGGAGTCATTGAAACGGTACGCCCAAGTAAAAAAGGCTTCGGCAACTTTATTACTATGCGTCACTCGTTTGGTTTCATGAGTTCTTATGCGCACCTACAGAAGTTCAAGGTACGTAGCGGTCAGTTTGTGAGTAAAGGCGATGTGATTGCGAGCTGTGGTAACTCAGGTAACTCAACCGGCCCACACTTGCATTATGAAGTACGCTTCCTTGGTCGTTCATTGAACCCTCAATACTTGATGGATTGGACACCGGAAAACTTCAACTACGTGTTCGAGAAAGAGAAAAAGGTTAAGTGGGGCCCACTAGTTCAGCTGATTGATAATGTGGTTCGCTTGCAGATCAACCTGACTAACGTGCCTTACATTAGCTCGACCATCGACACCGTATCGAGTGAAGATAGCAAAAAACCTATCACGACTAACTAGTTGTTAATGGCTAACTAGTTGTTAATAGCTAAGACCTGTTGATTTGGCCTATGATGATCTAATTGCTTTTAGTCTACTGTAGGCAAAATGCTTTCATAGCGTTCAGCACAAACAAAAAGAGCGACCAGATGGTCGCTCTTTTTTATGATTTCAAATCAGTATTAACCACGATGAATCGAGTCATGTGCTTGTTTTAGAAGACTTTGGCTCTCTTGCAAGAATTGTTGTGAGTAGTCACCAAACCAATCACTCACTTGGTTGAAGCTCTCAACAAACTTAGCCTTATCTTTGCCATCTAGGATTTCTAACGCTTCTCCGAAACAGCTATGGAAGCGTCGAATCATCTCAATATTCTCATCCGAAGAAAGAATGATATCGCCGTACAAGTTCGGGTCTTGAGCAAACAGACGACCAACCATCGCAATCTCAAGTCGGTAGATTGGCGAGCTTAGTTTCAGAAGTTGATCAATGTTCGGGTTCTCTTTACTCAGGTGCAAGCCGTAAGCAAAAGAGGTGAAGTGACGAAGTGCTTGAATCAAGGTCATGCCGTGATCGTGTTCAGCTGCATCCATCTGGCAAAGGCTCGCGCCCCAAATACCAAATTGATTCAGTAGCCATTGGTAACTTTCAGAACCACGACCATCACTGTAAACAATCACCTGCTTAGCAAGGCTAGGAACATCAGGACCAAACATTGGGTGCAATCCAACTACTGGGCCTTGATGCATGTTCATCATTGCTTGTAGAGGTTTAGATTTAATTGACGTCAAATCACATAGAATACAATCGCTTGGTAGATTACCTAGCTTCGCAATCACACCTTCCGTTAGGTGAATTGGAACCGTAACAACCACAAGCCCAGCATTATCTAAGATTTCGTCGGCCTTATCCCAATCTTGGCTGCCAAGGATTTTTACTTCGTAGCCAGACAGTTTGAACATACGACCAAACAAGCCACCAAGTTGACCATTACCACCAACGATAACCACTGAACGTAACTCTGGGTTAAGACACTTAAAGCCAGAATCTTTCTCGCTGGCATAAGACTCACGCATAGTACGACGCAAAATATCTTCGATTAACTGTGGTGGAACCCCTATTTTCTCAGCTTCTTGACGACGAGATGCCAGCATCGCAGCTTCACGCTCTGGTACATAAATAGGTAAACCATGTTCACTTTTTACTTCGCCTACTTTCTCTACTAGAGCAAGGCGTTGAGCCAGTAAATCCAACATTTGTTTATCGACAGCATCGATTTGGTCGCGTAATTCGTTCAGTTCAACGGCCATTTTATTCCTTACTAATCTATAAGCCCGTGCCAATCTATCAGCCCACAATCACGTAGGTTCGCTAGCAACAGATCTTAAAATGCCCCATTAGATGAGGCACTTAAATTTAAAACTCTGACTAACCTTTCAAGCGGTTCTCTAAGAACGGGACTAATTCCGTATGTGCATGTTTCAATAGTGCCTCAGTTGAATCCCAATTGATACACGCGTCGGTAATAGAAACGCCGTATTTCATCTCATTGAGAGGTATATCCGAAGATTGGTTTCCTTCGTTAATATGGCTTTCAATCATAAGGCCGATAATCGATTTGTTGCCTTCACGAATTTGGTGAATCACATCTTCTGCAACTAAAGGTTGGCGACGGAAATCTTTACGAGAGTTCGCGTGGCTACAGTCGACCATTAGCGCGGCCTCTAAGCCAGATTTACCCAGCTCTTGCTCACATTCGTGTACCGATACTGAATCGTAGTTCGTCTGCTTACCGCCACGTAAAATCACGTGACCATTTGGGTTACCTTGCGTTGTTAGTAGTGCAACTTGACCTTCGCGGCTGATACCCATGAAACGGTGGCTAGAAGAAGCCGCCTGCATTGCATTGATTGCAGTGCCTAGGTTGCCA
The DNA here is from genome assembly GCF_041467715.1 of Vibrio sp. 10N.247.311.14. NCBI lineage: Bacteria > Pseudomonadati > Pseudomonadota > Gammaproteobacteria > Vibrionales > Vibrionaceae > Vibrio > Vibrio sp. 10N.247.311.14. The sequence goes on along the minus strand of NZ_JBFSVE010000050.1, from coordinate 20,846 downwards.
TCGGTACCGTTTTTAAAACCGATTGGCATTGAAAGACCACTTGCCATCTCACGGTGAGTTTGAGATTCAGTCGTACGAGCGCCAATAGCCGCCCAGCTGAAGGTATCTGCTAGGTATTGCGGGCTAATTGGGTCTAATGCTTCAGTCGCTAGTGGGATTTCCATCTCAGCGAGTTCAACAAGTAGTTCACGACCAACATGCAGACCATGCTCAATATCGAAAGTGCCGTCTAGATGTGGGTCATTGATCAAACCTTTCCAACCGACAGTGGTACGAGGTTTCTCAAAGTAAACACGCATAACAATATACAGTTGATCGCTAAGTTGCTCAGATAAGGCTTTTAGGCGTTTCGCGTACTCTTTCGCAGCTTCAATGTCATGGATAGAACATGGGCCACATACAACAAGCATGCGATGATCTTTCTTATGAATGATGTTTGCGATAGTTTGACGAGACTCTTGAATGAAACGACGAGCATTATCACTCAAAGGCAGTTTTGCTTTTAACTCCTCAGGAGTAATCAGTACCTGTTCGTCGATGATATTGACATTGCTTAATTCACTTTTCTGCATAACTCAACCTGTATATTTATTTTTACACCCAACATTTCCATTTGGGCTAACAATCTTTAAAAACACAATAACATCTAAAAAAACGATTGCAAGTGTAAACAATAAAAAACATTAACTGTAAATTTTATATTACACATTGAATTTAGCTCACTCTAAGAGATAAATAGGTTTAAACCATGGATCACACATACAAAAAAGGCGATATTTATCATATCGCCTTATCTAAAATTATTATGTGTTTATTTATCACTCACTGCCTAGCATTCGCTTAATCGTCTCTGAGGTCTCTTTCCACCGACTATCCGAGTGAAGCGTCGATAAATCGAAGCTGTGTTTTTTAAGCAATGAGTTAGCTAAAGGCACCTCTTGAATCGTTAAGTTGTCCAGAGCCTCTATTTGTGCATCTCGTTTATTACACATCAACACCATGTCACAACCTGCATTCAAGGCCGCTTTCGCTCTGTCTGCCGGCCCCCCCATAATGGCAGCTCCTTCCATTGTTAAGTCATCAGAGAATACCAAGCCTTTGAATCCAAGCTTCTGCTTCAATACTTTCTGCAACCAATACTCAGAGCCACTCGCTGGCTGATCATCATAGTGCGAAAAAACCACGTGCGCAGGCATCATCGCATCTAATATTCCAGCTTCAATTTGAGCCTTGAAGATGGCCATGTCGGTTTCAAAGATGTCGTCTCTAGGATCGTAAGGCGTTTCAAGGTGCGAATCAGCAATCACACCGCCGTGTCCTGGGAAGTGCTTCCCTGTTGTCGCCATTCCAACCGATTTCATGCCCTTAATAAAAGCACTACTGTGGCGAACAATGGTATCAATATCTTCACCAAACGCTCGGCTACCAATCGCTTTACACTCATGGCCTTTGTCTAATACAGGCGCAAAGCTCAGATCGATATCATGGGCAATCAATTCCGCAGCCATCAACCAACCAGCTTGTTCTGCTAACTGCTCACCATTATTCTTAGTCGCGAATTCTTGAGCGGCAGGGATAATTGAAAAGCCGTCGCGAAAGCGTTGAACTCGACCACCTTCTTGGTCAACACCAATCAAAATAGGACGTTTCGCTACCTTGCGGATCTCTTTAGTTAACGCCGACAACTGTTTGCTATCGTGGTAGTTTCGAGTAAATAAGATGAGACCACCAACGGTTGGATGCTCTAAAATTTCTCTGTCTTCAGCTGTCAGTTCGTAGCCTGCAACATCAACCCACAACGGTCCCATATTTATTCCTTATTAAACCTAATTTCATAAACTTCCCGAGATTATTCTCTTTAAATTTGCTTTACAATGTTTTTAAAACAATCTGTGGAAGACTTTAAGAATGCAGGGTAAGAGCTTAGGAATGGATCATAAAGAACTGTATATCGGTGTGATGTCGGGGACGAGTATGGACGGTGTTGATACTGCGTTAGTCTCGATTGAAGACGATAGCATTACATTGCTTGCTCATGATGAGTTCCCGATGCCTGATGACCTCAAAGCGCGTCTGCTTGAAGTCTGTATTGGTCAGAAAACCGATTTGATTGCCATTGGCGAACTCGACCACCAGCTTGGTCATCTATTTGCTGATGCGGTTCTACAACTTCTCAACAAGTCAGATACGCCTGCATCATCCGTGACTGCGATTGGTAACCATGGCCAAACAGTATTCCATCAGCCAACCGGTGATTCGCCATTTACCATGCAGCTGGGTGATGCCAATATCATTGCCGCTAAAACACAGATTCAAACAGTCGCAGATTTCCGACGCAAAGACATGGCGCTTGGCGGACAAGGGGCGCCGTTAGTACCAGCGTTTCACCATACGATTTTTCACCCAAAAGACAGCTCGGTTGTGGTGTTGAACATTGGTGGTATCTCGAATATTTCAGTGCTGCGCCCGAATCAGCCAACTTTTGGTTATGATACAGGCCCCGGCAATATGTTAATGGACGCTTGGGTAGATAAACACATCGGTGAGAAATTTGACCGTGATGCGCGATTCGCGCTTAAAGGCCAACTTAATCAAGCCTTGCTCGAACAGTTGCTAAATGAACCTTATCTATCTCAAATGCCACCGAAAAGCACTGGCAGAGAACTGTTTAATCTACCGTGGCTAGAGCAACAATTAACAGAATTTAAAGATCTTGCAGCAGAAGATGTTCAGCGCACGCTTTGTGAATACACCGCATTGACGATAGCCAATGAAGTAGAGACTTATCGCTTGGGTAGCCAAGCTGCACTGTATGTGTGTGGCGGTGGTACACGAAATCCATTGTTGATGAAGAGACTGTCTGGACTGCTTACAAGTTGGGAGGTTGAGTCGACAACCAGTAAAGGTGTTGATGCTGATTACATGGAAGCGATGGCCTTTGCGTGGCTTGCTCAACGTCATGTTCATCAACTGCCAAGCAATTTACCAGAAGTGACTGGCGCAAGCAGAGCGGCCTCTCTAGGCGTTCTATATCGTGCTGACTAAACAAATCTAGAACCATCATTTTAGAATCACCATTTAAGGATCATTATGAGTAACGACGCTCTCATATCAGCGCTCTCGCACCTCGTTTCGGAGGGGAGAAACCCTGACACTATGGATATTGATCTGCTCACCTCTCTCGAAGTGGTTGAAAAGATTAACCAACAAGACAAACAGGTACCACAGGCGATCGAGGCGGAACTGCCACAGATCGCGAAAGCGGTTGATAAGATCGCTTACGCCTTTCAAAACGGTGGCCGACTGATTTATATGGGCGCAGGCACCAGTGGTCGATTAGGTGTGTTAGACGCATCAGAATGCCCACCGACTTTCGGCGTTTCAGACAAAATGGTTATCGGCCTAATTGCAGGCGGACCAGAAGCAATTTTGAAAGCCAAAGAGGGAGCAGAAGATTCACTGACTCTCGGAATTGAAGATCTCAAAGCGATTCAGTTTTCAGAAAATGATGTTGTGGTTGGAATAGCAGCCAGTGGTCGCACTCCTTACGTAATAGGTGCACTCAACTATGCCAATCAGCTTGGCGCGGTTACAGTTGCGCTGTCTTGTAACCCAGGTTCTCCAATTGCTGAGATTGCTCAAATCGCAATTAGCCCAGTGGTTGGCCCAGAAGCCTTAACGGGATCAACACGACTGAAGTCAGGTACGGCACAAAAGCTAGTACTTAATATGCTAACGACTGCCAGCATGATTCGTATCGGTAAAAGCTACCAAAATCTGATGGTCGACGTAAAAGCGACCAATGAAAAGTTGGTTGCCCGCGCTGCTCGTATCGTTATCCAAGCAACGGAGTGTGATAAAGCACTGGCAGTATCGACACTTAAAACGACTGATTACGATGTGAAGTTATCTATTTTGATAATTCTAACAGGGCTAGATTTAGAGTTAGCCAAGGCTCAACTTGATAAGCAAAATGGCTTCTTGAGAAAAGCCGTCGAGAATAATCAATAATCGGCTTATGCTTATGCTGTTGAGAGTTACTCTCGCTACATATAAAAAGACCAGCACACATAAAGTACTGGTCTTTTTATATCTAATTTTCTTATTGCTAGCTTGGGCTTAATAGTCGTTTGAGAACTCATCCCAGCCGCGTTGCCATTCCATACGGAAACGTTGAGCGTCTTCCGTACCAGAACACACACCTTCATATACCTGACCAGATAAACCAATCTGATAAGCATGGTTCGGATTGCAGTATTCAGTAACGCCTAGGTGGTAACCTTCTGTGTAACTGGCTTGATCAACAGCACCAAGCGCGGTCATATCTGAATACGAACGCTGAGTGTGGCCTTTGATGCCATCACGGTAGCCGATCTCTTGCCAATTGCCTTCAGCGGCTAAATCTTGAACATTAGCGCTGCATCCTGCAAGGCTAAATGCCACAGTGAATAGTGCGATTATTTTTTTCATTTCAATCCTTTATTTTTACAGAGCCACTTCCTGACGAAGCATTGCTTTGTTTGTGATTCTCCGCTGAACACCAGTCGATGTCCACTCATAGTCTAATCTTCGCCACTTTCGTCCAATAACAAACCATTCAATCAGTCATAGCACCACTAAATTTGCTATTCGACCACTCACTCAAGAAGCGGAAGTTTATTCTCTTCGACTTCTTTAATATACACCCTGACTTAATTAATACATTCAGGGATAACAAATTATGATGTGGTTTCTTACCTGTGTTGCAGCACTCATTGGTGGCTACTTTATTTACGGTGCCTTTATCGAGAAAATTTTCGGTATCAATGAAAAGCGTCAAACACCAGCTCATACTAAGCAAGATGGCGTGGACTACGTTCCAATGTCGACGCCAAAGGTTTACCTAGTTCAACTGCTTAACATCGCGGGTGTAGGTCCAATATTCGGCCCTATCATGGGTGCCCTTTACGGCCCAGCTGCAATGCTTTGGATCGTGCTAGGTTGTATCTTCGCAGGTGCAGTACACGACTACTTCTCAGGTATGTTATCTATCCGCAATGGTGGCGCTTCGGTTCCAACGATCACGGGACGTTACCTAGGCAATGGCGCAAAACACTTTATGAACATCTTTGCCATTGTTCTACTGCTTCTTGTTGGTGTGGTTTTCGTTTCTGCTCCTGCAGGCATGATCACTAACCTAGTGAACGACCAAACTGATTTCGTAATGTCTACAAGCACTATGGTTGTTATCATCTTTGCTTACTACATCATCGCAACGATTGTCCCTGTCGATAAAATCATTGGTCGCTTCTACCCACTGTTTGGTGCACTGCTTATCTTTATGTCTGTTGGCCTAATCACTGCGATTGGTTTATCTGACGAGCACCAAATCATGGGTGGCTTCGAGATGAAAGACATGTTCACCAACATGAACCCGAATGACCTACCACTTTGGCCTGCTCTATTCATCACTATCGCTTGTGGTGCTATTTCTGGCTTCCACGCAACTCAGTCTCCTTTGATGGCGCGTTGTATGGAAAACGAGAAGAACGGTCGCTTCGTATTCTACGGTGCAATGATTGGTGAAGGCATCATCGCTCTAATTTGGTGTGCACTTGCTCTGTCATTCTTCGGTTCAGTTGAGTCTCTATCTGATGCAATTGCAAACGGCGGCCCAGGTAACGTGGTATACAGCGCTTCATTTGGTCTATTGGGTGTGTTCGGCGGTATCCTTGCTTTCCTTGGCGTGGTTATCCTACCTATCACTTCGGGTGACACTGCATTCCGTTCAAGCCGTCTTATCCTTGCTGAATACTTCAACATGGAACAGAAAACTCTGCGTAACCGCCTACTAATGGCTCTACCATTGTTCGTTCTTGGTGGCATCCTGACTCAAGTAGATTTCGGTATCATCTGGCGCTACTTCGGTTTTGCTAACCAATCAACGGCAGTAATGATGTTATGGACAGCTTCAGCTTACCTACTTCGTCACAACAAACTGCACTGGATAACAACGGTTCCAGCTATCTTCATGACGTCTGTGTGTATCACATTCATCCTGAACAACAGCCAACTTGGTTTCGGCCTACCAATGCAAATCTCAACTATCGTTGGTGTGATTAGTGCGCTGGGTGTTGCGGCTTACGTAATCAAGATTTCTAAAGGCAAAGGCGAAACCGACCTTGCTGATGAAGAAAAAGAAGCAAAAGGTGAAACTAAAACAGCCTAGTTCTTTAAACTCTTTGTAAAAGACCAGTCTTCATAGAAAGACAAGAACAGCCAAACACAACTTCGCTTGTTCCGGCAATCACTCAGTGATTCATGGATATTAAGACTAAAGCCCATCCCCTGTGATGGGCTTTGTTATCTGTACTGGTTAGCAACAGACAGTGAGAAGCGCTAATCGCTCGATATAAGCCTTACAAACACAAGCAAAACTACCCTTACCACACAATGAGCTTTACACTTAACAAGCGTCTCAATAGGTGAAAATATGGAACTCATTCTCTCTCTGCTGCAACAAACCTGTGTCTACTTAGTGATCGCTTACATGCTAAGTAAAACCCCACTGATTCTCCCTTTGTTGAGCATCTCTTCACGCTTGAGCCATAAGATCAGCTGTTACGTTCTATTCTCTCTGTTCTGTATTATGGGCACCTATTTCGGACTGCAAATCAATGATGCCATCGCTAACACGCGAGCAATGGGTGCGGTCATGGGCGGTTTGTTTGGTGGTCCTGTGGTTGGCTTTGCAGTGGGCTTTACTGGCGGGATACATCGCTATTCATTAGGTGGTTTTACGGACTTAGCTTGTGCTATCTCAACGACAGCAGAGGGCCTGATTGGTGGCTTGCTGCATGTGTACTTAGTCAGAAAAAACAAAGCCAGCCAGTTGTTTAATCCGATGGTAGTGTTCTCTGTGACGCTATTTGCAGAGATCATTCAGATGTTGATTCTGCTTGCGGTCGCCAAACCGTTTGAACAATCTTATGCGCTGGTTTCCGACATTGCAGCACCGATGATCATTGCTAACTCAGTGGGCGCTGCACTGTTCATGAGCATCATTCAAGATAGGAAAACTATCTTCGAGAAGTACTCAGCGACCTTCTCGCGCCGCGCACTCACCATCGCCGAGCGTTCGGTAGGTATTTTGCATGGCGGGTTTAATTCAGATAACGCGCAAAAAATCGTACGTATCGTTTACGAAGAGACCAATGTTGGGGCGGTAGCGATCACCGACCGAGAAAAAATCCTCGCGTTCGTTGGCATTGGCGATGAACACCATATTCCAAATACCCCTATTTCATCGCAAAGCACGCTCACTTCGATGGAACAGAACGACATCATCTACCTTGATGGCAAAGAGAACCCATACCAATGTTCTCTTTCGCAAGATTGTAAGTTAGGTTCTGCGCTTATTATCCCACTGCGTGCCGGTAACGAAGTCGTCGGTACCATCAAACTGTATGAGCCTAAGCTAAAGCTATTTTCAACCATCAACATGTCGATGGCTGAAGGTATTGCTCAACTATTGTCGAGTCAGATCCTGTTCAGCAACTATCAGCAACAACAGACGCTACTGACACAAGCGGAAATCAAACTACTGCACGCTCAAGTGAACCCGCACTTCTTGTTTAATGCGCTTAATACTATCAGTGCAGTAACACGTCGTGACCCTGATAAAGCGCGAGAGCTCATTCAGCACCTATCTCACTTCTTTAGAAGCAACCTTAAGCAGAACATCAACACTGTGAAACTTAAAGACGAGCTTGCACACGTCAATGCGTATCTCACCATTGAAAAGGCACGTTTTACCGACCGGTTAGAAGTGGAATGGGACATAGATCCACAGTTATACGAGTCACAACTACCAAGCTTTACCCTGCAACCATTGGTTGAAAACGCCATCAAGCATGGCATTTCGAACATGCTAGAAGGTGGCACAGTGAAGATCTATAGCGAGGCTTTCGAGAGTGGGTTCAAGTTAACCGTTGAAGACAACGCGGGTAATTATCAGAAGCCATCTCAAGATCATGTAGGATTAGGGATGGAGATTGTTGATAAACGACTCACTAATTTCTTTGGACAAGATTCAGCACTAAAAATAGAATCTCAACCACAGCAATTTACTCGAATGAGCTTTATCATACCTATACTAAAATAATGATGTTTTCATAGATGTTAGCTCCCCCAGTAGTAACATTTAGCAGACATTAAAAAGATAAGCGTGAATCAAGCAGGGATGGCACAAAAATGAAGATTGTAGGATGTTAAAAGCATTAGTTATCGATGATGAGCTTTTTGCTCGCGAAGAACTGATTGAACTTCTGACCGAAACCGGAGAAGTCGAAGTCATTGGTCAAGCGAGTAACGCAATTGAAGGACTTAAGCAGATCAACCTTCTCAAGCCTGATGTGGTGTATTTGGACATTCAAATGCCTCAGGTCACCGGTATTGAATTGTTGAGTATGCTTGACCCGGAAACCATGCCCTACGTGGTATTTGTCACCGCCTACGACCAATATGCTATTCAAGCCTTTGAAGATAATGCTTTTGATTACCTACTTAAGCCAGTCGAGCCTTGTCGATTAAACAAGAGCGTTTGTCGCCTGAATAAGGTCATCAAACAAAATCAGAAAGCGCCAGCACAAGACATCTCTGCGATTGCTCCCTGTCACTTAGAGCAGATTCCATGTATTGGTCATAACCGCATTGTGATCATGGCAAGCCAAACGGTCGAGTGCGCCTATTCCGATATCAGTGGGGTGCATGTACGTAGCTCATCGCAAACCGCGACTTCACAGTTAACGCTAAAGATCTTGGAAGAAAAAACCGATTTGATCCGCTGTCATCGCCAGTATTTGATCAACATAAAGTCGATCCAAGAGATCAAACTGTTAGAGAATGGATTAGCGGAGATCATTACCCTGACTGGCTTTGAAGTCCCTGTTAGCCGTCGTTACCTCAAGACTTTAAAAGAGCAGCTCGGTCTTCAGTAAACACATCTCGGACGGGACATAAAGCACGATCAAAAAAGCCAACGCATCAACGTTGGCTTCCTACTGTTTACAAATCGATAGTATTTGCGAATCAACTGTTTGCGAATCGCTAGTGTCTCGAATCAATAGAGATTAATCTACTTGCTTGATCTGCAGCTCTTTAGGTACTTCGAAGAACATGTTCTCTTCGCGACCTTGAATCTCTTCAACGCCAGTCGCACCTAGTTCGCGGATACGATCTAAGATTTGGTTAACTAACTCTTCAGGAGCAGAAGCACCAGCCGTTACGCCGATTTTCTTCTTGCCTTCAACCCATTCAGTCTGAATATCTTCTGGGCAATCCGTTAGGTAGCCTGGTGTGCCTAGCTTCTCAGCTAGCTCTTTTAGGCGTGTAGAGTTCGATGAGTTCTTAGAACCAACCACTATCACCACATCAACGTCATTCGCCATCTCACGCACCGCGTCTTGACGGTTTTGAGTCGCATAACAGATGTCGTCTTTACGAGGGCCTTGAATCTCAGGGAATACACGACGTAACTCTTCAATTACATCTGCCGTTTCATCAACAGACAGCGTAGTTTGGCTCACGTAGTGTAAGTTACTTGGATCATTAACCACTAGTTTTTGTACGTCTTCTGGTCTTTCAACCAAGTACATACCACCTGTTTGACTCGCGTACTGACCCATAGTGCCTTCAACTTCCGGGTGACCCGCGTGACCGATCAGTACTACTTCCATATGTTTACGGCTCGCACGAGCAACCTCCATATGAACTTTAGTCACCAAAGGACAGGTTGCATCGAATACCGTTAGCTCGCGCTCCTTCGCTTCTTTACGAACCGCTTGAGAAACACCGTGAGCAGAGAAAATCACGATATTGTCGTCAGGCACTTCACTCAGTTCTTCGACAAAAATAGCACCACGTTGCTTGAGCCCCTCAACAACAAAGCGGTTGTGTACCACTTCATGGCGAACATAGATCGGTGGCTGATACATTTCAAGTGCGCGCTCTACGATGCTGATCGCACGATCGACACCGGCACAAAAGCCACGAGGGTTAGCTAACATTATTTTCATTTCATTGCTCATCATTTACCGCGGTACTAAGGTTGTTTCTATAGAGTTCGCCGTCAGCGAGGTTCGCATTCTACAGTGAAGCGTCTAGACAGTGAAGCTCTAGGTGACATCACCGCAGTAAGGCTATCTTATTCTAACGTTAAGAGAGTTATTCTACCGTTAAGATATTGACGTCAAACGTAACGTCTTGACCTGCGAGTGGGTGATTAAAATCAACCGTCACTGAATCACCTGCGATCTCAGTAATAATACCTGGAATTTCCATCCCATCAGGACCAGAGAATGCCATGATAGTACCCACTTCAACTTCAGAATCACCAACAAACTTAGCACGATCCATATAATGAATATGATCAGGGTTTGGCATACCAAACGCATCTTCCGCTTTCAGTTCGATAGACTTTTCAGTTCCAGCTTCAAGTCCAAGTAAGCACGCTTCAAAGTTCTCACTTAGGCTGCCATCGCCCATGACGAACTTTGCAGGTTTGCCCATATTTTCGGTGCTATCGGCAACTGAACCATCCTTCATTTTAATCGTAAAATGTAGAGTTACTGCTGAATCATTTTTAATTGCTGCCACGTTACTTTCCTTAGATTTCTTTATTATTTGAGGATGCATTGTGCTTTGCTTCCTTGTTGACTGAAGCATAAAAAAAAGCGCCGTCGGAATCAACCGACAGCGCTTAGGGCTATTCTATTCTGTGAGTCATAGACTGACTTTGAGGCAAGCTATTTGCTTTCGTCTTTCTTACGGAAACCATCTAGGATGATCATCGCAGCACCGATACAGATTCCCATATCGGCTAAGTTAAATGCGGGCCAATGGTAAGTGCCCCAGTAGAAGTCTAAGTAATCGACAACAAAGCCATGTACGACTCGGTCAAACACATTTCCTACTGCGCCACCAATGATGATCGCATAAGCAATGTTATTCCACTTCTCTGCAGCTGGTAGTTTGCTCATCCAGTACGTCAGCATACCTGTTACCGCAAATGCGATACCGGTAAATAACCAACGCTGCCAACCACTTTGATCACTCAAGAAGCTAAACGCTGCACCATAGTTATGCACGTACAAAAAGTTAAAGAATGGCAGAACCTCAATACGGTTTGCCCAGCCATAACCCATGTTATCCATAACAAAGAGTTTAATGCCGATATCGGCAAGGAAGACCACTAGGGCCAACCATAGCCAACGCACACCAGATTGTTTTAACGAAACTTCACTCATTTCTATTCCTAGTATTTACGAAGTTGGTATTCACTGTTACTCAATTTAAGTGACCTGATTACCGTACTTGTATAAACACATTTCCTATAATTAAAAATAACCCCAGTTGATACTGGGGCTATGATTTTTACAAAAAGTTCAGTCTTTCTCTGAGCTGTTATGCGAACTTACGCACTTCGCCTTCACCGTCGATGTTCGACACACAACGACCACAAACTTTCTCATGACCTTCGATAGTGCCTACATCTGGAGTGTGGTGCCAGCAACGGTCACACTTCTCAGCTTCAGTAGCTGCAACTTCAACGAATAGACCAGCAACGTCTGTCTCTTGAGCTGCATCAGACTTCTCGCTTAATGGCTTAACAACAGCTGCAGAAGTGATAAGTACGAAACGTAGCTCATCTTCTAGCTTGTTGATTTTCGCCGCTAGTGCGTCGTCAGCGTATAGAATCACTTCAGCTTGCAGTGCACCACCGATCGTTTTCTCTTTACGAGCATCTTCAAGAAGCTTGTTCACAGCGCCACGAACCGTTTGGATTTCAGCCCAGAATTCGTTGCTTAGCTCTTCGCCTTCAGCTAGACCGAATAGGCCTTCGAACCATTCGCCAGTAAACACGAACTTGTCGCGCTCACCCGGCATCTCGTTCCAGATTTCATCTGCAGTGAACGACATGATAGGTGCCATCCAACGAACTAGAGCTTCTACGATGTAGTAAAGCGCAGTTTGACAGCTACGTTGAGCATGGCTGCCCTGCTTCGCTGTGTACTGACGGTCTTTAATTACGTCTAGGTAGAAAGAACCCATTTCGATAGAACAGAACTGCATTAGACGTTGAGTCACACCGTGAGTGTTGTACTCGCCGTATGCTTTAACAATCTCTTCTTGTGCAGCTTGAGCACGGCCAACAGCCCAGCGATCAAGTGCAACCATCTCTTCAGCAGGTACTAGGTCAGTTTCAGGGTTGAAACCATTCAAGTTCGCTAGGAAGAAACGCGCTGTGTTACGAATACGACGGTAAGCATCAGCTGAACGCTTCAGGATTTCATCAGAAACCGCAACTTCACCCGTGTAGTCTGTAGAAGCAACCCATAGACGCAGGATATCTGCACCTAGCTTGTTGGTTACATCTTTAGGTGCAACAACGTTACCGATAGATTTAGACATCTTACGGCCGTTACCGTCAACCACGAAACCGTGAGTTAGTACTTGCTTGTATGGTGCTTCGTCTTTCATCGCAATAGATGAAATTAAAGAAGACTGGAACCAGCCACGGTGTTGGTCTGAACCTTCAAGGTAAAGATCAGCACTGTGAGTACGCTCTTCGTTCGGGAAGTTGTACTCTTCACGAGAATCAACAACCGAGAAGTGCGTCACACCTGAGTCGAACCATACGTCTAGCGTATCCATTACTTTTTCGTACTTATCAGCGTCTTCTGCGCCCATAAGTTCAGCAGCGTCTACATCCCACCAAGCTTGAATACCTTTCTCTTCAACTAACTTCGCGACTTTTTCAATAAGCGCTGGGCTTTCTGGGTGAAGTTCTGCTGTTTCTTTATGAACGAACAGAGCAATTGGCACACCCCAAGTACGTTGACGAGAGATACACCACTCAGGGCGACCTTCAACCATACCTTCGATACGGCTTTGACCCCATTCAGGCAACCACTCAACACTCTTGATAGACTCTAGTGCTTTAGCACGTAGGCCAGCTTGATCCATAGAGATGAACCATTGTGGTGTTGCACGGAAGATGATTGGAGTTTTGTGTCTCCAACAGTGTGGGTAGCTGTGCTCGTAAGCGTGGTGATGCAGAAGTGCACCTTTATCTTTTAGAACTTCTAAAACAGAGTCGTTCGCTTTAAATACGTGCTGACCAGCAAATAGCTCAGTATCTGGCAGGTAAACGCCGTTTGAACCAACTGGGTTAGCGATTTCTAGGTTGTACTTCTTACCAACCACGAAATCCTCTTGACCGTGGCCAGGCGCAGTGTGAACCACACCAGTACCTGAATCCGTTGTTACGTGGTCGCCAAGAACAGCAGGAACAGTAAAATCGTAGAACGGGTGGTTGAACTGAGAAAGCTCAAGATCAGCACCTGTAGCAAAACCAAGGTTATGGAAATGCTCGATACCTGCACGGTCCATTACGTCTTTTGCTAGATCAGAAGCAACAACGATACGTTGAGCTGGTTGGTCGCCATTCGCTTCAACTTGGATAAGCACGTATTCAAGATCATCACGTAGACATACTGCGCGGTTCGCCGGCAGAGTCCATGGTGTTGTCGTCCAGATAACGATAGAAATTTCGCCTTGACCCGCATGACCTTCAGCTAGAGTAAATTTCTCTAGCAGCGCCGCTTCGTCAGCTGCTGTAAATTTCACATCGATAGATGGAGAAACTTTATCTTTATATTCAACTTCAGCTTCAGCCAGAGCAGAACCACAGTCAGTACACCAGTGAACTGGTTTGAAACCTTTAAGAAGGTGACCTTTGTCTGCGATTTTGCCTAGAGAACGAATGATGTTCGCTTCAGTGCCGAAATCCATAGTACGGTAAGGTTTGTCCCACTCGCCCATGATACCAAGACGTTTGAAGCTCTCTTTCTGACCTTCAACTTGGCCCGCAGCGTACTTACGACACTCTTCGCGGAATTCAGCAGCCGAAATCTTCTGACCAGGCTTACCTTTCTTCTTCTCAACCATTAGCTCGATTGGAAGACCGTGACAGTCCCAACCTGGGATGTACGGTGCATCAAAACCAGAAAGGGTCTTAGATTTGATAATAATGTCTTTAAGAATCTTATTCAGCGCGTGGCCAATGTGAATGTCGCCGTTCGCGTATGGAGGGCCATCATGCAGTACGAAAGATTTTTTACCTTTCTTTGCCTTACGGATTTCGCCGTAAAGATCTTCTTTGTACCAACGCTTCAGCATTTCTGGCTCACGATTTGCCAGATTACCGCGCATTGGGAACCCTGTTTCTGGTAAGTTCAGGGTATCTTTATAATCACTCATCGATTCTTAATTCCGTTATATTGGGCGAAGTTAGACATTATGTTAATCGGTGGAATCATCCGATTAATTCTTTAGCTGAAGCAGCCACACCCTTGCGGCTTCAGCATCCAATTCTATTTGATTCTTTAGTGCGTCGAACGATTCAAATTTTATCTCGTCGCGCAGTTTGTGCAAAAGTCGTACTTCTAACTGTTTACCATATAAATTGGCTTTAAAGTCAAAAAAGTGCACTTCTAATTGCTGCCTTACCCCATTAACTGTTGGTCGTTGTCCAATATTAGCAACGCCACCGACAGGAACACCGTCGATATCCAAAGCTTCAACAACATACACTCCCGATACAGGAGAAACACAACGCTTTAATGGAATATTAGCGGTAGGGAAACCGATAGTTCTCCCTAGTTTTCGACCATGAGAAACACGACCACTGATACTGTAGTCACGCCCTAGCATGGTAGCACTAGAAGCCAAGTCATTGGCCGCTAACGCATTTCGTATCTCAGTACTGCTTACTCGTAATTGGTTTAAGCAATAGCTCTGGGTGCTCACCACCTCAAAACCATACTTCTCGCCTGCCGCTTTGAGCATAGCGAAATTACCAGTACGACCCTTACCGAAGCAAAAATCGTCACCGACAACCAAGAATTTCACGCCAAGCTTATCAACCAAAAGGTCTTTAATGAACGCTTCAGCCGACAAGCTTGCAAAATACTGATTAAAATTCACACACAATAAACGACTGATATCTAGCTTACTCAGTTGCACGTATTTATCTCGTAAGCGAGTTAAACGTGCTGGTGCTTTACCTTTGGCAAACAACTCCATAGGTTGCGGCTCAAACGTCATGACAACAGAAGGGAGCCCTAATGCTGCAGCTTGTTTAGAAACCTGACTCAGAACCTCTTGATGCCCTAAATGAACACCATCGAAGTTACCTATGGTTAATACACAGCCATGATGCTGCGCTTTAATATTGTGTATACCTCGGATCAGTTCCATTGTGATCAGCTAAAACCTGTTATTAACATCATTTATTGTGTGAAACCGACGGATTATATACTAATCAGTATTAATCTGTCGCTGCTTTTAAATGTTTTACTCGGATACCTAAAACCAGTATCGACACAATATAAGCAAAGGCGCCAAGTGCGATCAACCCTGTTAGTGTCAACGCTCTTTGGTTAAAGCCCCAATCAAGCCACAATTGCATATTGTCTAGCTGCCATAAAATCACGCCAATCATTACCGTACCTGAGATCAATAATTTAAGGCTAAACAACAATGTAGTCTTGGTTAAACGATAAACACCCGCTAGATGCAAACCACGATAAAGCAGAGTCATGTTCACGAACGCAGACAACGCCGTTGCGATTGCCAAACCAACATAACCATAGAAATAAGCGAAGATTGCGTTGAACACCATGTTAGTCACCATCGCAATGATGCCGTACTTAACCGGTGTTTTGGTGTCTTGACGAGAGTAATAGCCGGGAGCCAATACTTTAATAAGCATGAAATTCAGCAAGCCTGAAGCGTACGCCACTAAAGACATTGAAGCCTGATTAACATCATGAGGAGAAAACTCACCACGCATAAACAGCACCATCAACATCGGTTTTGCTAACACAATAAGACCGAACATCGCAGGAATACCGAGCAGCAGTACCATGCGCACACCCCAATCCATGGTGTGAGCAAACCCTTCTCCTTCAGCATCAACGTGCTTACGAGATAAAGCAGGAAGAATAACCGTCGCAATGGCAATACCAAACAAACCGAGTGGAAATTCTAATAGTCGATCCGAGTAATACAGCCAACTGATCGAGCCCGTCGCTAGAAAACTGGCAATGAAAGTATCGAACAACAAGTTGATTTGACTTACTGACACACCAAACAAAGCAGGGATCATTAACGTGCGGATCTTAACCACGCCCGGATCTCTCCACCCCCACTTAGGCTTAACCAGTACTCCCGCTTTAATCAAGAAAGGCATTTGGAAAAGGAATTGGACTAAGCCACCAAGAAACACACCAATAGCCAAACCAATTTCTGGTTGTTCTAAATTAGGTGAGATAAACCATGCAGCGCCTATGATCATTACGTTCAAGAACACAGGCGTAAATGACGAAACCGCAAATTTGCCCATGGTATTAAGGATTGCACCTGATAAAGCGACAAACGTAATGAACCATAAATAAGGAAAAGTAATTTTCAGCATTAGGCTGGCGAGTTCAAACTTAGGCGCCGAGGGGCCGTCATTAAGCCAATCAATAAACCAACCCGCACCGAACATTGCGGTGATAACCCCAGAGCCTAATACCCCAAGCACCGTAACAATAGAAACCAACACCCCAAGAGTACCGGACACCTTTGCTATCAAGTCTCGAGTTTTATCTTTATCACCTGCGGCGTGATATTCCGTTAATACTGGTACAAAGGCTTGAGAAAAAGCACCTTCGGCAAACAGCCGACGTAAAAAATTAGGAATTTTATTGGCGAAGAAAAATACGTCTGCACTTGCTCCTGCCCCCATTAAGTTTGCTACTACGACATCACGTACTAGCCCCAAGACACGGGAAACAAAAGTCATTACACTGACAATCAGCCCTGACTTTAATAGTCGTTTACTCACAGAAACCTCTGACACTGGTTGATTACTTTCAAGCGAGGATAAATACTATCCTATCCTAAGAAGCATATTTATTAGCATTGGTCTAAAAATGCTGTTAGAATCCCCGCCATCTTAACCGCGATGACCTTTCCATACCAAAGTTTGTTTGGCTACGATTGGTTTTTGCACAAATCATTTGACAATTAAGCGCTAATGAGGGATAGTCCTCGCCCTTAAATTGTCACCGAACTAAGTTTTTGGGAGTTAGACCCTTGGCAAACAGTAAATCTGCTAAGAAGCGCGCTATCCAAGCTGAGAAACGTCGCCAGCACAATGCTAGCCGTCGTTCTATGATGCGCACTTACATGAAAAAAACTATTGCAGCTATTGAAGCTGGCAATAAAGAAGCTGCAACTGCTGCTCTTGTAGAAGTTACACCACTTCTTGACCGTATGGCGACTAAAGGCCTTATTCATAAGAATAAAGCTGCACGTCATAAGTCTCGTTTCGCTGCTGCAATCAAAGCTCTTTAATAGAAATTTGATTACAACGCAAAACGAAAAAAACCGGCCTAGGCCGGTTTTTTTATATCTAAATTTTGAGTAACGCTTTTATTTTACGTGCTAACAGCCGTTTTTCTGACCGATAAACAATTTAAGCAGATAGATAAAACAAACAATCAGAAAAATAAATAGAGAAGCAAATTGGTACGTAGATAGGTAGGTAGATAGGTAGGTAGATAGGTAAACACTAACGTTCAATGTGAAATGCTAACACTTCCTTGTGTCATTCTATCGCTGATAAGAAATCCCCCTCCCACCAGCAATAAGCTACTTGCAGTAAATACCATGCAGTAGGTTAATCATCGCTTTTACTTCTTCACTACTCAATGTGTAATACACAGTTTGAGCTTCTTTGCGAGTTTCGACCAAACCATCTCTTCTCAACCAAGCAAGATGTTGAGATAAAGCAGACTGACTCAGTTCCAACTTGCCGCACAACTCCCCAACCGACAGTTCAGTACCATGTAATAGGCATAAGATCTGTAAGCGACGCTCGTTGGCCATGGCTTTGAGTAGAATCACAGCTTGTGCTGAGTTCTTCTCCATATCTTTTAAGTTCATAGTTTGGCTCCCTACAACCTTTTCGCCAACTACGGGCTATCAGTATTTCCGGCATATTGCGGAGTTATGATAATCGATATCAATTCATTAACAAACTATCTCACTCGAACAATTTGCTAAAATCTGCGTCACATACGTTTTTAACTGCTGGATGTTGGATCATCCTCTCAGCAAATATGACGTAGTACTCCTCTTTTAACTCTTCAATACCGCCTAATAGTTGCAGTGATGTGTCGTCTTCCACTTCAGACATATAAAGCGTCGGTGCTAAAAATATTGCGTCATGATGGTAACGAGCAAAAGCCTTCATCAATGCGGCATCATCAAACTCACCTAAAATATCTGGCTTAAGCCCTTGTCTATCAAACCATTGCAGCACTTTACGACCCATTGAGGTTCGGCTGCCAGGGATCAAAAGCTTTCTTTGCTCCAATACAGCAGGGAAATTAACCCCTTCAACCTGACCTGAACTAAAAAAGCTCATTCCACTCTCACCCAGCTTTTTACTGAACAGGCCCGGGCTTTGACTAGAGTCCACCGGACAGTCAGACAAAATCATATCGAGCTTATGTTGAGAGAGTTGCTCAAGTAGCATTTCATGGGTCGATTCAAAACAGCGCAAGTGAATGCTGTTATCTGGAGGGATGGTCGACATCAGTATCTTACTGACGAGTCTTTTAGAGAGCGCATCCGCGACGCCAACATCAAACAGAATATTGGAATGCTGGCTGTAATTCACGATGTCCAGCATCTCGTAACTCAGGCCAAACATACGATCGGCATATTTAAAGACCAGTTGCCCAAGCTCTGTAGGCTCAACACTTCGGCCATTACGCTTGGTCAACTTGCCATCCATGCGTTCTTCTAAGGCTTTTATCTGCCCCGTTACCGTTTGTGGTGTTAGGAATAGGGCTTCTGCAGCTTTAGTAACAGAGCCTTGCTTGCAAACCATCCAGAAGTAATACAGATGGTTGTAGTTGAGATGCGACATAGATGTGCCGTAATAAAAGAGTAGATACCCTTTTATATCAAATATGACACCGCCACTCAACAAACTCGGAAAAACCTAACCAAACATAGATTTACCACTTATTTTTTCGAAGTGTATGATTTCATAATGTAATATTTCATCGATTATTTTCAATTTTTTTCTAACTTTTAAGATCTATATCACCTATAGAATTTCCATTAAAAAAACAATTTAAAACAACAACTTAAAACAACCACATTAGCAATTGGAATATTTAAAGAGTAAATCATCACAAAAAAGTCGCACCTAAACCAAAATGTAATATTACTGAAATATTTACCCTCTAACATCACGCTCAGATTAAACAAACAGACCAAACACAGACTTAAACGGTCCAATGGAGAAAACATTATGAACCAAGCTACTACTGCAGCAGCGCCTATCTCGAGCACTACTCGTTGGCTACGCTGGGCTAACTTGGCATTCATGCTTTACCTACTATTACTTTCAGTTTCAATGGTTGGTACAGGCTTCAAATGGGCAACAGGCGAGCAAGCAAAGGTTCTTTTCGAATTTGCTTCACACCCAGTTGCAGGCTTAATGATTGGTTTAGTAGCAACAGCGCTTATTCAATCATCAAGTACAGTTACTTCAATTATCGTTGGCCTTGTGGCAGGTGGTTTACCTGTTGAGCTAGCAATTCCTATGATCATGGGTGCTAACATTGGTACTACGGTAACCAATACGCTAGTTAGCCTTGGTCACGTTCGTTGTAAAGAAGAGTTCAAACGTGCATTCGCAAGTGCGACAATCCACGACTTCTTTAACCTATTAGCCGTTGCTATCTTCCTACCACTAGAGATGGCGTTTGGAATTCTAGAGAAAATTTCTCACTGGTTAGTATCACCGATGCTAGCAACAGGTGATATGAGCATGGGTGGTCTTAACTTCATCAAGCCAATCACTAAGCCTGTTGTAAGTGCGATTAAAGAACCACTATCAACGTTTGGCGACACTGTTGGCGGCATCATGCTTATCGCTCTAGGTATCGCAACTATCTTCGTAGCTATTACTGTAATGGGTAAGCTGATGAAGAGCCTAATGGTTGGTCGTGCTCGTGAGATTCTAAAGAACGCAATCGGTCGTGGTCCAATCCACGGTATCGCTTCTGGCTCTATCGTGACTATCCTTGTTCAGTCTTCTTCTACGACAACAAGCTTGATGGTTCCACTAGTAGGTTCAGGTGTTCTTAAAGTACGTGACGTTTACCCATTCACTCTGGGTGCAAACATCGGTACATGTATTACGGCTCTACTTGCAGCTACAGCAGTGTCTGGTGAGTTCGCAGTATTCGCACTACAAATTGCTCTAGTGCACTTGGTGTTCAACATCATGTCAACGGTATTCATCTTCGGTATCCCGTTCCTACGTGAACTTCCAGTTAAAGCGGCAGACATGATTTCAGACATGGCTGTGAAGAACAAAGCTGTAGTGGCTGGTTACCTTGTTGCGGTATTCCTTGTACTGCCTGGTAGCGTGTTAGCTCTTACCGCTTAATAGCAAAATAAACATCGCTTATAGCAAAGCCCGCTACCTCCTAGGTTGCGGGCTTTTTCTTTTTAAGAGCAGATACGGGATTCGTGTAAGCGAGTATCGAAGAGAAAGAGCCAATGCGCGTTGAGAGTATACGAGTAACATAAAGCATCACACAGCATATGATTTCTCTGCTCTTCGAATCTCGATTACTCGTCACTGTAACTTAGATACAAAAAAGGCTGCACAGAGGCCTGTCTCTTATACACAAATCCCTAAGCCACGCTTGGGGATTTTTTTTGAACTA
>NZ_JBFSVE010000049.1:8668-41633 GCF_041467715.1 Vibrio sp. 10N.247.311.14 | reverse complement strand
CAGGCCTTGAAAGCCGCTTAACAGAAATGTCCAACTTTACGGGGTCACTTCAAACAAGGCTGGCTCTATCAGAACTAAACGCTCTAATTAATCTAATAGTGAACGAACATAATCAACGATTTCTTGGTTTTGGCAATGCTCAAAGAAGCATTGTTGGAAACGCTCACTTCCAACCGCTGTTTTCACGAGATCTTGGTCGATTGCTCTTAGAGAATCAATAAAGTTATTTTTTACCACCGCCGCTTTCACTTCATTCAAAATTGCTGCATTACGTTGCTGTGGTTCTGCACGTTCTAGTGGATACCCATTACCACGCTCGCCTGTGAACGCTTTTTCAAAGATATAGCGAATGTTGAGTTCACCTGCCCAGCCAAAGCCTTTAGCAAAAGCGAGAGCGAGAGCATTGCCGTTGTTGATTTGGTTAAACAAGAAAGCATCTGATGGCTCTAGGCAGTAACCACAAACCACACCCGGATGCAGGTTCAGTGACATCAAAGCACCTTGCCCTGTTCCACATCCCGTCACAACAAAGTCCACAGCCTTTGAGTTGATGAGAATACTGGCCATGATACCTAAGTGGATATACGTTAAGTGGTGATCATTCTCGTCGGTCATACCTAAGTTGAAAACATCGTGACCAATGCCACCTGCCACTGACTCTAGCTCAGCTGCAACCATAGCATTTTTACCTGCCTGACTGTTTTCCATCATTAAAGCGATTTTCATTTATCTTCTCCTGCAAGATTGCTGCAAACTCAAAATTTAGAATAAAAAACCAATTAGCGTGCTAACCAACCACCGTCAACAGCAATGGTATAGCCGTTAATGTAATCCGATGCTGATGATGCTAAGAACACACAAGGACCTGCGATATCTTGCGGTTTACCCCAACGCTCAGCGGGAATACGCTCAAGAATCGCTTGATTGCGCTCAGCATCTTCACGCAGAGCTTGAGTATTGTTCGTTTCCATATAACCGGGGGC
Source organism: Vibrio sp. 10N.247.311.14 (assembly GCF_041467715.1). Classification (NCBI taxonomy): domain Bacteria; kingdom Pseudomonadati; phylum Pseudomonadota; class Gammaproteobacteria; order Vibrionales; family Vibrionaceae; genus Vibrio; species Vibrio sp. 10N.247.311.14. The sequence goes on along the minus strand of NZ_JBFSVE010000049.1, from coordinate 40,650 downwards.
TATCGCATTCACGTTGATATTATCGCTCGCCCATTCGTTCGCCATCGCACGTGTCACTCCCATCACTGCACTTTTTGAAGCCGTATAGGAAGGAACTCGAATGCCACCTTGGAATGAGAGCATCGATGCAATGTTAATGATCTTTCCGCCAGTACCTTGAGCCTTAAACTGCTTTGCAACAGCCTGAGACATAAAGAACACAGTCTTGGTGTTCACGTTCATTACGTCATCCCAATCTTGCTCTGAGAACTCAATAGCATCTTGGCGGCGAATAATTCCTGCATTGTTCACGAGAATGTCGACTTGGCCAAATTCAGCCAAAGTGTGCTCTATAACCCCTGGAATGCACGCTTGCTCGAGAAGATCAGCACTCACGTTTAGGAACGAATGATCTGCTGCACTCATTTTCTCAATAGTCTCTTCAGGCTCTGTTCGGTTAACACCGACAACCTTACAACCGGCTTCCGCTAGGCCTAATGCAATACCTTGCCCAAGCCCCGTGTTACAGCCCGTCACTATCGCTACTTTACCTTCCAGACTGAATGACTCTAAGATCATGCTCGCTTCCTCAATTACATTGGATTCATTGCGTATCGTTATTACCAATAATTAAATCATACAATAAGATGTAAATACGAGAGCGACGTTGTAGAAGTTCGATCTTGCACCAAAATCAGTCGAACAAGTGAAACGGCACCACAAACTAAATGAATAGGGGAAAGTGATTTGAAGGCGAGAAACCTATAACCCACCATGAACCGTGATCTCGAAGATCACCCAAACCAGATATTTTAGGGATTTGGCAACAATTCCATGATTTAAAAGAGTAAAAGGGTTATACATAATAATGTGTTATCTAAATTACTGAAATTATCATGACGCTCAAAGAAATCCTTAAAATTCCCAATGTCCGCTACTTCTTGATGTTTAGAAGTAGCTACTTTGCGCGTTTTTACTACCCTATATTCACCCTACTTTATTTAGATTACGGGCTAACCCTTTCTCAATTCGCGATGCTCAATGTAGTGTGGGCAGCCACCATTGTGCTTGCTGAAGTACCGTCGGGTGCATTCGCCGATACCTTAGGCCGCAAGAAACTGGTGGTGCTGTCTTCGATTGTGATGTTTGTTGAGATCGCCATGATAGCGCTAGTGCCAACCGGAAACCCCGACTTGGTGTTCATTGTTTTTCTGATTAACCGGATTCTCAGTGGCTTAGCGATGGCACTGGCCAGCGGTGCTGACGAGGCATTGGCCTACGACACTTTAAAGGAACAAGGCAATGAAGAGTTGTGGCCTCGAGTGCTGCAAATTCAGCTACGTGTCGCCTCAACCGTCGGTATCTTTGTCACGCTGATTGGTGCGGCGATGTACGATGTGAACTTTATGACGAACATCTTTCATTTCCTTGGGCTAGCCGAGCCAGAAAGCACTAAAGATCTGATGCGTATTCCCGTATTCGCCACCCTATTTGTAGCGATGATCGCCATCTATGCCGCGATTAATATGCGCGAAGATAAAAAGGTGATGCCAAGCGACCAAACCAAATTGGGAACCACCATCTCAAGTCTTAAATTGACGATCGATGCGGGTAAGTGGGTATTTGCTACGCCTTACGTGCTGTTCATCTTGCTCTACTACAGCCTATTCGAACACACCTCACGCATGTTCCTAACCATGAACAGCCAATACTATCTGGCGATTGATATTCCAATTATCTACTTCGGTTTTATTGGCGCGGGTATCAGTTTGCTTAAGATTATATTGGCAGGACAAAGCCGAAGATTAGCAGAGAGCATTGAGCCTAAAACCTTCATAGTGGTTATGGGATTGGCCAGCATGGCGACTTATTACTGGATCAGTTTGGGTTGGTCGATTTACGGGGTCATTCCGGCACTGGTATTAATCTTTATCATCATGACGATGAACATTTTCATCAGCTACCACCTGAATAAAAAAACCGAATCACACAACAGAGCCACCGTTCTTAGTTTCAAAGGTTTGATGTTTAACCTCGGATACGGTCTGATCGGTATCTTGTACGCTTACTACTATAAGTTGGTGTCTCAGGGCTACACCGAACAAGAAATAGAACAGAACCTTGCCTTCTTGGCCTCACTGTCTTCGTTTTTCTATTACTTCACCTTACTGTTCATTTCGATCAGCGCGCTGTTCTACTTCAAAAACAAGAAACAGCCGATCTTCTGAAGAAAGCATCAAACTGTTGAAGAGATCTCTACTACCGAATAGAGAATAAAGGTGAGCCTGTGGCTATAAACAGATCATGACACTTCTTATCATGTAATTTTTTGTTAGTATCACCACCAAATTACATCACTCATGGACGCGTCATGTCTTTTAGTTGGATAGCCTTTACTCTCCTTGCTGCCTTTAGCCAATCTTGGCGCAATGCCTTTCAAAGTAAATTAAGTGGCACCATGAGCGTGGCTGGCGTGACGTTAGCGCGATTTATTTGGGCTGGCCCAATCGCCCTTATTTACCTCTACACCCTCTATCAATGGCAGCCAGTCTCCGCACCGGATTTTTCGGGTGAGTTTGTTTTCTATATTGTTGCTGCCGCCATCATGCAGATCCTCGCGACCGGCTTAATGGTGATGCTGTTCAAGCTAGAAAACTATGCGATAGGCGCAGGATTAGCCAAGTGTGAAGCCCCCGTGTCTGCGGTGCTATCCGTATTGTTTTTTGGTACTGCTTTGACACTAACAGGTTGGGTCGGCGTACTTATTGGTACTTTAGGCGTGCTAATCATGAGTAGCGCTTCTGGCTGGCGAAGCTTGTCCCCAAAAGTGTTCTTATTAGGTATGGCGTGTAGCACCTCCTTTGCTTTAACATCTCTTTGGGTACGGGAAGCAAGTTTGAGCATAGGGTTGCCCTTCCCTCATAGCGCCGCATGGGTGCTGTTCCTCGTCATTTCCCTTCAGACAGTGATTATCTGTACGTATCTCTTTTTCAGAGAACGCGACACGCTGCGCCTGATATTCAAGAAGTCGAAACTGGTCGTAATGACAAGCCTAGCGAGTGTTATCGGTTCTCTGGGTTGGTTTAGCGCAATGTCACTTCAAGCCGTTCCGTACGTAAAGACGCTTGGGCAAGTCGAAGTGATCTTCATGGTGTTGATATCCTACTTCTGGTTAGGACAAAGCATCGCACGCAAAGACATTCTTGCACTCATCTTACTCTCTATTGCAGCGGTATTGGTGATGTGGCAGTGACGATCTCGTTAATATGACTAGGACAAATTGAAGTCATATTGCGACCGTTTGTTTTCGCTTGATATAACGCTTTGTCGGCTCGGCTAATAAACCCATTCCAACTCTCATGCGGGTGAAGCTGAGCAACACCAAAACTCGACGTCAGAAACATCTCATTTCCTTGCACTGCTGAGATCTCTGAAATAGACAATCGCAGCTTACAAGCAATAGCCTGTGCTTGTAGGAAATTAACATTGGGCAATAAAATCATTATCTCGTCTCCGCCAAAACGGAACGCGCTGGCTGTTGGCGATGTTTTTATCGCACTTTGAACCATTTCAGCAAAAGACTTGATCACGAGATCACCCACAATGTGTCCGTGTTGGTCATTGATCGACTTAAAATTATCAATATCCATCATAATGGCACTGACAGGTGCAGTCCCCGCCTGCTTCATGATGACTGGAACCATTTCATCTAATGCTCTGCGATTTCCAAGTGCCGTTAAAGGGTCACTGTAAGACAGGTCATGAATAGACCTAAGCAACCTTGCATTGATCAACCAAAGCATTGTAAAGCTCATCGATACGATAAGAACAATACTCACCAAAAAGGCAAGCTGATGAATGAGTGCAGCCGCCATGAAATCCTGTAGCTCAGCTGAAAATAGCGTCACCATTACTCGGAAAGCCATAAACCCGCCATATATCAAAAATGACAAGGCCATCATCCGAGTTGCTAAGGTCAAGTCATCACGTTGACCCTTCAATACCGCAAAGGCAGTGCAAATAGTCACAAAGGCCAAATAGAAACTAATGAGGATAATTCGAGCCTTGATGGAAGGTTCGTAGTACGTGAAATAAATAAAACATGGCAAAAGAGCCAGCATCATCAGAGTGCTGAGGTAGGTGCATTTTAGTGAGTATTCTCGGAATAAGCATAAGCTATACAAAGCGAGATGAAAGCCAAGCGCAATGACCATGTTAGCGCCAATAACAGTGATCCAATCAGGGAGTTCCCCTCTTAGGCTCAACATCAACGGCCCACTTCCGATAACAAATATTGAAATGGAAAAAATTGAAAGCCCTTTAATGGACTGTTGGGTAAATTGGAACAGCAACAAGCCAATGCAGTAAATGAAAGAGAACAAAATAATAATAAAATTAAGTGTTCTCATATCCAGCGAAAAACCATCCATGATTTACTCTCTTCCCTAAGCCAATTAAATCACAATATGGTCAATAATTATCTAAACAATAAATTTATTCACTATATGAATCATTACACTTTGTAAAATAGGGGATGTGTCACATATGGGGAGATCTGTATCGCATGAGTCCATGACATGGATAGACATGTAAAAGTCGTCCCCCATATGGCTTCATAGCATCACGGAATCTACAAGCTTCTGCACACGTTACTTGGTTGAATGACGACTGTCTGGCATTATGCGCCCAAGAAATCTGTGGTTATTACACAGAAAAGAATGAACGAAGGTAATCAGTGGTAGAAAACAGCCAACAATTAAGTGACCGTTACGACGAACATGGTTACTTTGTTATCAGAAATTATTTCGATGAAGCTCAAATTACATCGCTTAGAAAAGTCGTGCTGAAATTCCATGAATCATGGAAAGCAGACAACGAAGAATTCTATAAAGAAGAAGCATTTAACTCGTCTTTAATTACGGGAAGCGAGCATTTGCCTGCCGACGATAGAAGCGTGCTTTTCGACTTCATCAGCTCGAAACAAGTGATGGACGTGGTTGATGCGGTGATTCCGAACAAACCGGCATTCATGAATACACAGCTGTTCTTCAACCCAGTAAATCCGCAACAAAAAGACTTCTGGCATCGTGACTGTCAATACGATTACGACGTTGATGACCAAATGAAAGTCATCATGGAAACCCAGGTATTGCATCTGCGAGTGCCCATTTTTGATGAGCCAGGTATGGAACTTATCCCTGGCACACACAAGCGTTGGGACAACGAAGAAGAGTACAATGTTCGCCAAGAAGAAAACGGCAAAGTGAGCAGCGATGACATCTCTGGTGGTAAGCAGATACCATTAGCCGCCGGTGACTTATTGGTGTTTTCAGCGGACATGATCCACCGAGGCCGATATGGCTTGGATCGTTTGGCTTTGGATATTTTGATCTTTGATTCGGCGGCAGACTATGTCGACTACGTTGATGACGATTGTCTGCCAACACCAGCCATGTTGAGCAACATTTCCGACCCAAGATTATTTATGAACACGCTACACTTAAAATCGATGCAGTACTCATAATCCATAAAGGTGCCCAAACTATGACTGACACTAAGCAAAATACCCGAATTAGCCAGTTCCGTTTCGGTCAGCCAAAAGAATCTCTCAAGTTAGAACATGTCGCTTTAGGGGTACTAGACAAAGATAAAGTTCGCGTACAAATTGAAGCGACTAACATCAACCCTAGTGATCTGTTGTCGATTTATGGTGTGGGCCAATACAAACATAGCCATCAGCCGCCGAGAGTACCGGGATTTGAAGCGGTAGGAAGGATTGTAGAATCCAGCAGTGCTGAGTTTATAGTGAATCAACGAGTGCTTGTGGCAACCAGTGGAACATGGCAGAACTATGTCGATGTATCACCAGATGATCTGTTCCAAATTCCTCAACATTTAGACAATGGCTACGCCTGTCAGTTGTACATTAATGCGCTAACCGCATGGGTGCTAACGACAGAAATAGCCAAGCTGACCCAAGAGGATGTGTTGATCATCAACGCGGGCAGTTCAGCCATCGGTAAGATCTTCTCCCAGTTATCAGCATCACTCGGCTTCAACATCATTGTCGTTACATCACAGCAGACACAATACCCTGCCACTTCCTGTTGGGTGATAGATGCGAACGCTGATCTAGTTTCTCAAATTAAGGCATTAGGCTTGCCTATGCCAACCGTTGCCTTTGATGCGATTGGCGGCTCACCCGGAACCGATCTTGTTCACACCCTTGGCAACAACGGGCGCTTTATCAACTATGGGACGCTGTCGTTGGATTTTTACGAGCCACGCTTCTTTGAGTACGCGAAAAACCAACACATCGATTTCAGCACCTTCTTCTTGCGTTATTGGGAGGAAGCAGAAGGTAAAGATGTTCGCCGTGATAAGTTCACGACCATGCTAGATCACTTCATCACAAACGACATTCAGCTCGACGTTGACCGCTATCTACCATTCGATGAAGTGCAAACCGCGATTGATCTCATTGAATCGAAAACCACACGCCTAGAGGGCAAGATCATCTTACTGCCACAGTAAGTGAGAGTTGGACGATATATACCTTGTTTATTTCAACAGGCAAGACGTTCAACAGCTTACAAGCGTGCTTGTTAATACACCATCGCTTAGGAAGTTTGATTAAAGAAATCGAAGATTGAAAAGATAGCGAAGAGTTGTGGTGCATTTCTCCATAACTTAAGTGGTTACGAGATGGTCATGAATCACATTTATTTGAAACATCAATTAGTTATATCATTAGAAATATGATACTGATCACCCATAAGATAACCTCGATTCTATATGGTAGCGTCATACTTAAAACCACGATGTGAACATACTTATGAAAAGACACATACTATCAAGCGCCATCCTACTCTCTCTAGCCTTTCCCACCTTTGCAGCTGATGGCGATATACACGATGTCACGATACTGGGTACTTCAGATATCCACGGTCATTTTATGGCGTGGGATTACGCGGCAGATAAACTCAACACTCGTGGTAGCTTGAGCCAAATCGCGACCAAAGTTGGTGAGATCCGCAAAGAGCAATCTAACATTATCCTTGTCGACGCTGGCGATACCATCCAAGGCAACTTCGTAGAAACCTTCAAAGACGAGCCCGTTGATCCAATGATGCTTGGCTTTAATCACATGAAATACGATGTGTGGGTTTTAGGTAACCACGAATTCGACTTTGGCCTCAAAACCCTCAACAGGGCCGTTACCCAATTTAAAGGGCAGTCTCTCGGTGGCAACATCAAGAACAAAAACGGAAACCCATTCCTGCCTGGTTACACCATCCTAGAACGCGGTAGCATTAAGATCGGCGTGATCGGAATGGATACCCCAATGACGGAGGTCTTTGCGCAAGGTACCAACCGTTTAGAAGGCGTCACTTTCACTAATCCAACCTTGGAAGTGAAGAAAATCGTCAAAGAGATTGATGATAAAGTGGATGCCATCATATTGGTTGCCCATATGGGAATTGAGAACGAGAATGACATTGCCGACACCGGTGTCACCGACATTGCCAATGCAAACCCAGAGCTTGATGCCATCGTCGCTGGCCACATGCACACTCGCATCGATAAAGCCGTTGTAAATGGCGTTATTATTACTGAACCCGACAGATATGGCCGCGCCCTATCTCGTATCGATCTTCAATTTGAAGAGCGCGATGGCACATTCACTCTCGTCAACAAAGACAGCTTCACCTATAAAATTAAAGGTATCGACTCTGATGAGAATATGGACGAGTTATACCAGCCTTACCACAAGCAACTCCGAGAAATGGCGAACAGACCTGTCGCTCAACTTACCGGCGTTGATTTAGTCCCAGAAAACGAAATCCGCGGTATCCCTCAAGTCCATGTTCAAGACACAGGCATCAGTGCGCTATACCAAGAAGCGAGCTTCTTCTATGCACCCAAAGCCAATGTCATCGCACTTCAAATAGACAACGACAATGCAGAGCTCGATGTTGGCCTAATCAAAGCCAAAGACATCGCGTACAACTACCAATACGCGGGTGGCGAAATCACTGTCTACCACATGACAGGCAAAGAGTTAAGAACCTACATGGAATGGTCTGTGGGCTACTTCAACTCAGTCCAACCCGGTGATGTGACCTACAGCTTTAACCCTGAACGCAGAGCATCAAAATACTCGACCAATGACTTCTTCGCGGGCGTGACTTATACCATCGACCTTACTCAGCCTGCAGGTACACGCATCACCAACCTCGCGTTTGCTGATGGCACACCGGTTACTGATCAAACAGAAATCCGTATTGGTATGAATAGCTATCGAATGGGTCATCTAACCAAGAAAGGCGGCGTGCTAGAAGGTGAATCATTCCCTGTACTCTTTGATACGGAAGCAGAGTATGGAGAAGAAGCAGGCACGATCCGTAATATGACAATCAGGTATCTTAAAGAAGAAAAGAACGGTCAGTATGAAGGTAAAACTCAGCAGCGATGGGCTCTTTCTGGTTTAGAGAGCCGCTACAATGAACAGCGAGAGATCGTAAAGTCTTTGATTAATGATGAAACCATATCAATCCCGACCAGTGACGATGGCCGCTACACAAACATCGCTTCTATCAACGTAAAAGAACTGATGTTCACATCTGACGAAGCCAAACAAGCAGCCATAACCACACGCGAAAAGAAACTGGCGCAGGCAACTGAGCAAGAGAGTAAGCAGATCAAACGCGAAATCACTCTGATTGAAGCGCTCAATTAACCCCTGACCTCAACCAATAACGACTTAACGACGCTTAGAGCGTGGTTAGGTCGTTGATTACGGAAAGTTGAGTACGATCCATATTAATTGACGTTGAAAAATAGAAGTAAAAGCAGACTCTTTGACACACTCATTACTATTGTAAGCAAGTACTTTGCAACTTGAAGGCTACACCGCCTCCCCCCCTTTTAGTAAAACCCAATAAATCATATAGTTATCCACAGGTGCCCCATTTCTTTATCTTGCCTTCCATCACATGCATGTTGATAATACGAAGAATCTCTCACATAAGGCGAGAGCTTCTTTATAGGTAATAATATGAATAACCCTGAATTGGTTTTCGCTATCGCTGCTTTGTTAGGTGCCTTAGCAAAATTAATCCTCGCAATAAAGTCCAAGTAACTAGATTTTCTTGGGCCTTACTAACCCTGATTGGCTTCAACCAATCGGGGGCGTTTTCTTTTAAAACGAATTGGAATTGGGACAATTTTTAACATAGATATTTATTATCTATAAACAGCCCCAAAAGCCTCCTAGGTGACTCAAAACTCCCACTAACACCTGTATTCCTTCTCACACTGATCTATTTCCCTCTTTTCGCAGTACAAGTTATTAATAATTCGATATAAATCGCTCTATTTTTTGAAATTGTTGTCTACAGTTTTATAGAGCTTGTCGCTTCGGGTAATTGCCACAAGTAACGACACCTTTTGATGGTTAGTTTTGGTTATAAGGAAAGGAAATGGAAAGCCCAATTGTCACACTCACACATGCCAGCAAAAGCTTTGTTGATGGTAAAGACACTCATAGCGTGTTGGACAATGTCGACTTCGCTTTGGCGACAGGGGCAAGCGTGGCTTTGACAGGGGCGAGTGGCAGTGGAAAGAGTACTCTGCTTAACATCATTGCGGGGTTTGAACCTCTATCCGGAGGAGAGTTGTGGCTCGATGGCGAGAATACATCAAATTGGAAAGATCCACAATGGAGCCGTTTCCGCCATCAAAAATTGGGCGTTATCTTTCAACAGTTCAACTTATTAACCCCGCTCAACGTAAAACAAAACATCGCCTTCCCGTTGCATTTGAATCAACAAAAATGGGGCGACTGGTGCGATTACTTAGTGGAAGCGTTAGGCATTAGTGAATTGCTCGATAGGCATGTATCTGCACTCTCTGGCGGTCAACAACAACGAGTCGCAATAGCGCGTGCGCTAGCCCATAAACCCAAACTATTGCTTGCCGACGAACCCACAGGCAACCTCGATCACAAAGCTGGCATTGAGGTAATGAAGCTGCTGAGTGAAATCACCACTCAAGGCAACACTGCCGTGCTTTTGGTTACGCACAGCCCAGAATGTGCCAGCTTTATGCAGACAAAATTGGTATTAGATGATGGCTGTTTAAGGAACGCGGATCTAACTCCAAGAGCAGCAGCGTTGTGAGTAATCCAATGAAGCAAACTGGCTTCGCTCAGAACCAGCTCACCCATACCAAACTGACTCTGAATCTATTCGCAGCGCACTATCGTCAATCACCATTGCAAGCCGCAGCGATTCTGATCGGCATTGTGTTAGCGGTCACCTTGTTTGTCGCAGTGCAAGCCATCAACCTCAATGCCAAGCGCAGTTATGCAGAATCGACCGAGCAACTTAGCGCCCAAGCGCAAAACCTGATCATTCCACCAGCAGGGCAAAACTATTTGCCGGAATCGCTCTACTTCAAGCTAAGACAAAGTGGATTAAGCGCAGTACTGCCCGTGATTGAAGGGCGAGTGAGAGACGAACAAGGTCGTCGTTGGTCGGTACAAGGCAGTGAATTGATCGCAGCTCTCACCTCAAGATCTCGCTATTCTAGCGACAAGCTAGCCGAAAACGATAGAACGTCAGAAGACAGTCAAAACATATCCCTGTTCGACAGCGCATTACCGCTTCCTCAACTGTTAGCTGGCAAGCCCATTGTGATGATGAGCCAATCGCAACACCAGAACTTGGGAGAGGTAGACGCACTCACTTTGGATGAAGTACTCACCAAGGTTGTAGTACTGCCAGATGAATGGCAACTGGGTAGCCGAATGTTGATGGACATTGGATTCGCTCAGCAACTGCTTAACAAGCAAGGGAAACTGAGCTATATCGCTATTTTTGACACTAAGAGCGACACTAACAGCAATACTCAGGATAAATGGCAAAGCCTTATCGGTGAGCAAGGGCAATGGATTTCCAACAACCAAAGAACGGATCTCGGTTCAATTACCGACAGCTTTCACCTCAATCTCACCGCCATGAGCTTACTGGCTTTTTTGGTTGGCCTGTTCATCGCTTACAACGGTGTGAAGTACAGTTTGCTCAAGCGAAATCGGCTGTTAGTACAAATTCAACAAGCAGGCATTGCTCCAAGCATCGTGTTTTCAGCTCTGTTAGTGGAACTGATTATTTTAGTCACACTAGGCGCATCACTTGGTTTCATTCTCGGCATTCAACTCAGCCATTGGCTGCATCCAACCGTCGCGATAACGCTTGAGCAACTTTATGGTGCAACACTACTTCCCGGCACATGGCAGTGGCAATGGTTAGTGCAGGCACTGCTACTCACGCTGGCCGCAACGCTTGTCGCTTGTTGGCAACACTTTAAACAGCGGGTGCGACAACCCCTCTCTTCCCATGGCGGTTTCTATCAAGCGCCGGAAACGTCTAACGAAAATCAGCTGTTTGTTATCGGGTCAGTATTAACTATTCTCGCGTTAGCAGGTTTATGGATGAGCGAACATCATCGCTTCACCATGGCATGGCTCGGTGTGTTAGTAGTATCGATTCCTTTGTACCTGCCCAAAACGCTCAGCGTGCTAGCGAACTGGAGCGAAAAACGCACCCAATCGGGGTTAATACAATATCTGTTTGCTGAGCTACGTGAACTTATTTCCCCTCTCTCCCTTGCCATGATGGCGTTGCTTCTCGCTGTCACCGCCAATATCGGAATGAATACCTTAGTCGGCAGCTTTGAATCCACTTTAAAGCAATGGCTTGAACAGCGCTTACATGCCGATATTTACGTTAGCCCTGCCCAAGGTGAAATCGCGAATGTGGAACGTGCGTTAGAGCAGTTTGAAAATGTTGAAACCGTTTATAAGCAATATTATGTCGATGATAACTTGCAGGGCTTACCTACTTTGCTCGGCACCAAAGACAAAGACACACTTGAGCAAACCATGGTATTTCAATCCCACCTTGATGATTTCTGGACGCGCTTTTACCAAGGTGAATTCGTGGCGATCAGCGAACCTACGGCAGTGAAGCTCGGCTTGCCGCTTGGAAGCCGACTCAAGCTCGACGCGATCCAAGACAAAGCGCTCATCGTCGGGGCGATTTTCCACGATTACGGCTCACCGAATGGCGAAGTGTTACTTGCACCTAATTTGTGGATCGAAAGCGGATTTACTGACTTACCCACCAGCTTGGGAATCAAAGTCTCTGGCGACCCACAAGTGGTGTACGAACAGTTACGCCAACAACTCAATTTGCACCCTAGCCAGCTTTACGATCAAGCACAGATCAAATCGATCGCTTTAGATATCTTCTCACAAACCTTTGCTATCACTCGGGCGCTTAATGGCGTCACTTTAATGGTGGCGGTGATTGGGTTGTTCTGCGCCTGTTTCATGTTGCTCGATGCACGCAAAGCCGCCATTGCAAGGTTGTACGCGCTCGGTGTTAGTCAGAAAAAATTGATGGCGATGGTGGTCGGGCAAATCGTTGTTCTGGTCGCCTTCACTCTGGTTATCGCCTTACCACTCGGCGCTATGGTCGGTTATGTGTTGACGGACATCGTTACCCTGCGCGCCTTTGGTTGGAGTTTAAATTATGTGTGGAATTGGAGTGATGCACTCAGCATCGCAGCCATCACCATTTTAGTGGCTGTGATTGCGACCTTGATCCCACTGTGGCGTTTGGTCAGTAAACCCGTGGTATCCAGCTTGCAAAGTGAGGTGTTGTGATGAATCGATCAATGAGAGTTTTCGTTCTCACACTTGGCATCTTACTCCTTTTAGGGTGTGAGGAGTCCACTCAACCATCAGCTCAAAATATGGGCTCAATACTTGGCACTGGAAAACAAACCGACGATGAAACACAAAAAGAGACTGATCAATTCACACCGGTAGTTAAAGGTATCGACATCGCCTTCCCTGCCGACCATCAAGCACATCCAGATTTTCGTCATGAATGGTGGTATTTAACCGCAAACTTAATTGATGAAGAAGACAATGTGTTAGGTGTGCAATGGACACAGTTCCGCTTTGCGGCTGCACCACATGAAAGTGGCAATAGCACCAAGGAAACTACGTGGCAAAGTCAGCAGATTTACATGGCGCACAGCGCTGTCACCACTAAAAATAAACACTATGCCGATGAAAAATGGTCACGTGACCAAGCTGAACTGGCGGGTGTAAGCGATTCGCCGTTTCGTGTTTACCTCGATGATTGGCAATGGACGTCGACGACCGATGACCTGTTCCCAGCTACATTGGTCGCTAACTCGGGTCAATTTGGATATTCGCTTAAGTTAACCAACAACGCGCCATATCAAAAGCAAGGCGAACAAGGCTACAGCACTAAAAGTAGCGATGGCAAAGTGGCTTCCTATTACTACAGCCAACCATTCATCAATGTATCGGGCGAGGTAACTATTGATGGCGTCACCCATCAAGTTTCCGGCAAAGGTTGGATAGACAGAGAATGGAGCTCGCAGTTTTTACTCGACTCGCAACAAGGTTGGGATTGGTTTGCGCTAAGGCTGAGTGATGAAACCAGCTTGGTGGTATTTCAACTTCGAAACTCAACTACAGGCAAAGCCAGCTATTCTCATGCGAGGTTGATGAATCAAGATGGCTCCGGCATCGCGATTAAGCAGCAAGACATCAGCTTAACCGCCATCAAGCAAACTAAAATCGACGGGCGTGACTACCCAACAGAGTGGCAAGTTTCGATTCCAAGCCAGCAAATAGAACTGACCGTCTCGGCACTCAATCCAAATGCCAAAATGCCGCTGTCGGTTCCTTATTGGGAAGGGCCAATTGAAATCAAAGGTTCTCATTCCGGATCTGGCTATATGGAGTTGACTGGGTATTAGATTGTGTATTAATACAGGTGGAATCTAACAACAAATACATCGCCATAACCATCGACTAAAACACTTTCAACCAAAACCTCCACCACGGAGGTTTTTTGTTGTTTCACGTGTTCTATTTATCTTAACGCCTGTTGAAAAATATCTAATTTAACCAAACGATGAGCTCCCCTAAAATACCAATCTTATGCTTAGGGGAGATAGAACATGATTAGCTCAGTACACAATGACGAACTCAACAAATACATAGAGAAACTAGACTTAAACCTTACCAAGGCTCAGGTTCGTGAACTTGGTTGGCAGCAAAGTAATGAAGAGGTGGGAAAAGAAAAAACAGTATTAGGCTCGTGGTTTTTCTTTTCTTTCTTTGGCTTATGTACGTCTGCATGTCTTGCGCTGCTAATGTATATCTCATGAAGATAAACAAAACAATGACCACGTATAACCAGCATGGAACCTTCAATTGGTTCGAGGTCGACGGAGAAACGTACATACTGTTCAAAGTGGGCAGCAACAGTGCTCTATTGAACCAACACTATGAGGATGTCACCGAACAACAGAGCGAAATATATGGGCTGTTAAGGGCGATTCCATAAGCTCATACTGCACGTATTCACTTATGGTCTATCTATTCACTTGTGGTCTATCTACGCACTAACTAGCGCAAACATCCGTTCTTTTGGCAACAAGACCGAGCTACAACAAACGGTTCTTATACTGCTCTGGCGTTTGGTTCGCGTAACGTTTGAACATGGTGATAAATGGGCTTGCTTGGTTATAACCCAATGTAAGAGCGACCTCTTTAACCGATTGGCCGTTTCTCAACAAGTCCATTGAGTATAGGTAGCGCACTCGCAGTCGCCACTCGGTAAAGCTCATTCCAAGCTCGGTCTGGCAGTGGCGAGAAAGGGTTCTTTCCGTGGTGTGGACACGTTCAGCCCAATCTTTCAGCGTCACTTCATCGGTTGGGTTCTCTTCAACAAAAGCCAATATAGGCGCTAGATACTTATTATCGGTTGAAGGCAAGAAGTGGTGTTCAACCTCACGCTGCGCAAGTTGGTCAAGCAGTACCTGAACGAGCCTTTGGTCTTGCTCGGTTTCCGCAACATTGATCCCACGATCGCGAAAATCATCGATAATAGAAGACACAATCGGCGTGATCTTTATAAGGCTGGTTTTATCTGGCAGGTGTTGCGTGAGTTCTGGGGCGATATTTAGTGAACAGTAGTCCAAAGGCTTACGGTTATAACTGCAATGCATCACCCCGGCCGGTACCCAAATCGCTAAATGTGGTGGCGCTAGAAATCGAGTGCTTTCCGCTTCCATCTCTAATATACCACCACTGATCAATTGAACCTGTCCCCATGAGTGGCTATGAACTCGGGTTTCAGTGTTCGAAAGAAACGCTTCAAAATTCATAAATACGTTGGATGGTGCCTTATCAATTAATAAGGATGGATGAAGGTTTCTGGAGTGTTTTTTCAAACTTGTCTTCCTATCGAGCTTAATGTCTTTCTAAAGATACTTGTAAGTATAACGACCTGTCAAACTAGCCGCACCAACTCATTCGCCACGGAATTCACATGCATTACCTATTACCATTTTTTACAGTCTGTATCTGGGCGCCAATGCAATCGTCAACAAGCTTGCTGCAAGCACCATAGAACCTAGCGCAATGAGTTTTTACCGCTGGTTTTTTGCGATGTTAATTCTCACGCCTTTCTGTATTCGCCCAGTGATGAAGCAGTGGGCTGTCATTAAGCCAAACTTATCTAAATTAGCGTTCCTCGGCTTTTTGGGCATGGTGTTGAACCAATCTCTAGGTTACTACGCAGGCTTAACCACAACCGCCTCTAACATGGCATTAATCACTTCTTTGGTTCCATTGGTCAGTGTATTTTTAAGCGTCCCTTTGCTGCACAAGTCGATTTCTAGTTTGAGTATTGTTGGCGGTGTGTTGTCACTATCAGGCTTAGCCCTGATGTTAGGCAAAGGCGATCCGTTATTCTTCATGCATCAAGAATTGACTCAAGGCGATCGCTATATGCTAATTGCAGCCTTTGTTTATGCTTCTTACTGTGTACTATTGAAACGCTGGAAAATGCCCATCAGTAGCTGGGTGGTGATATACATTCAGGGTCTGTTTGCTGTCGCGATGCTTACGCCACTTTGGCTTACCAGCGAACAACTTTTACCACCGCAACAAGCGCTCCCATTGATAGCTTACGCCGCGGTTGCCGCTTCGATTTTAGCGCCTTGGATGTGGGTGAAAGCGATTGACACCATTGGTGCTGACTCAAGCGCGATGTTCATGAACTTGCTTCCGGTTGTAGCGATCGTATTAGCCGCGACATGGCTTGGCGAAGAGATTAACCAGTTCCACATCATTGGTGGTGTGATGGTGATTTCAGGTGTCATCCTTGCTCAAATCAGAAGAAAACCAAGGCTTGAGGCTCCTCTCCCTCAACAAAGCTAAACGCATTACCCAACGCTCACATTAGGGTAAAAATTCAAACTCACGTTTCACACAGCAAATGAGAGTGACTACTGTAATCCATACTATGATGAGCCCTTACAGCAAGCGAGTAAAACGGAAGATTAGTCTAAACGCTTTACTTTATATCAGCACGATGAGTCGTTACTCAACTATTATTCAGCAGTTATACCTTTATATCATTACAATCACACACGATTAGTGCGAAATACACTAAAAGGCTTCCCAAACAATAATCCGAAAGGAAATATCTACGCGAAGGATCTATACTTTTTAAAACAGTAAAAGTGAGCTGATAAGAAAACAATAATCACTACCACTTTAGTGGTAACTGAGATACAGTCACTTTAACTAAACAAAATCAACAGCGGTTAGTTGGCTAACACAAAAAAGGTACCGACATGAGTACCACACGGCTTAGAAACACCTAGCATTGCGCTAGGTGTTTTTTTTTGCAATCGACCTATCTAGTGACTTAATCAGTATTTCTATTCTCTTGCTTGATATCACTTCATCCATGTTTGCTATTCGCCTGATACGCCTTTAAGCACCAATATTCATCAACTGATCATCTGTTTGAAAAAAATAGTCTTAACCGTGAGATTATCCGCTTTAACTTATGTCATCTTAAGTATATTGTTACTAGCAAGTAACAAGCATGTTATGTAGCAAAATAATAATGAAGGAAGATAGATGAGCAGTAGCAATAGCCGACAAGATGGTAAACGAGACGTTACTCTGCGTTTTTTAGCTGAACCCGGGGATGTGAACTTTGGTGGTAAAGTTCATGGTGGTGCAGCAATGAAGTGGATCGATTTAGCAGCCTACGCTTGTTCTGCAGGTTGGAGCGGTAAATACTGTATAACAGCCTATGCAGGCGGAATTCGATTCGTTGCCCCAATTCATGTAGGCAACCTTGTGGAGGTAAGTGCAAAGGTCATCTACACAGGTTCATCTTCAATGCATATCGCTATCGACGTGCAAGCAAGCGACCCTAAAGAGCTCAATAACCGCCTAACAACTCACTGTATCGTTATTATGGTCGCTGTTGATGAGAATGGTAACCCGACTAAAGTACCAGAGTGGATACCAGAGACGCCAGAAGACATCGAATTACGAGATTCGGCTATTCGCCTAATGAACATGCGAAAACAGATTGGTGAAGAGATGGAAGCTCACGTGAAGTACCTGAAATAAGGTCCACCAGCAGCCCTCCCCACAAAACCTTATTACAATGCCAAGCGCCTGCTTGGCATTGATCTATTTGATACCTTCGTGCTCTACACCGCCAAATCCGCTGCACACCCAATACAGACGACAAGAGCGTGATACCCAGCCAAAGGTTGAAATGAATCGGCACTTGTTCACCGATTTATTTTGACTGTAATAAAGTCGTCATTTTGCTCTGATTAAATACCGCCAATCATAATAGATGCATTTGAATTTCTTGGAGCCACTCTTGAGCGTCATACGCCCCACTCTTAGCGAGTCTACACTGAACAATTTAAAGGCTGTTGAGTACCAATGGGTTAGAACTTTGTACGTCGAAGGCTACGACAGCAATGAAATCAACCACTATATCCAAACGTGTTTCGGTGGAGATCCGACATTTGCCGATCTATTTCGTCGCGTGGCACTCGATCAAGAAAGTATCTATGTGTTGTTGCAACACTTAGGCTGTGCTCCCTCGAGCAAAGAGTTCTGATTTGATAACTCCCACCAAAAACCAGAAGTATAAATAAAACCACCTCCATAACCCTCATGAATATCACTTAAATATTCTGTAACTGCCTCTCGCTTACCCATACATTTTCAGTGCAATTTCAGGTTTTGTTGCATACAAATCATTGAAGTATCACGCATTGGAATATTAGCAACATATCAATAGTACAACGGCCACTTATACTGAGTGTCTGATTTGTGAGACTAGTTCATTTCTACAAGTAACCAAAATGAAGTGGTCGGTATTTAGGAGAGAAGTAACTCGAAATTTTGGGTTTTAAAGTAGATATGAGCGCGATGGTTGACGAGTAACGCTGAGACAAAAAATAATAAGTAGCAGGCATAAAAAAACCCAAGTAAATACCTGGGTTAGAGTTACAAAAACCACTAATCATTAATAGCGTAAGGAACCTGATTAGTAGCCAGCTATGCGTAACCTGAGGGTTATTTTTATTACTGATCGGCGGCCAAACCAAATGATGTAATAAAAATGCCAATATAGAGCGACCTAACGGTCGCTCTTTTTCTTTCTTATAGAGTACAGCTTATCCTTTTACACCACCTGCCGTCAAACCACCAACTAACCAACGTTGAGCAAGTAAGAACACGATAGTAATCGGAAGTGCTGATAGTACAGCCGCTGCCGCAAAGTCACCCCATAGGTAGTTCTGAGGGTATAGGTACTGCTGCATACCTACTGCTAGCGTGTAAGAGTTCACATCTGTAAGTAGGATAGACGCTACTGGCACCTCACCCACTGTCGCGATGAAAGATAGGATAAACACAACCGCTAGGATTGGCACAGACAGCGGTAGTAGAACCAGTCTGAATGCTTGCCAAGGCGTTGCACCATCAAGGGCTGCTGCCTCTTCCAGAGAGTTATCAATCGTCTCAAAGTAACCCTTAATCGTCCATACGTGCAGTGCAATACCACCTAGGTAAGAGAAGATTAGACCACCGTGTGTGTTCAAGCCTAAGAACGGAATGTATTGACCAAGTTTGTCAAACAGCGCGTAGATTGCTACTAGAGCCAATACTGCTGGGAACATTTGGAAAATCATCATCGCTTTCAGGATTGTGTTCTTACCTTTAAAGCGCATACGAGCAAACGCGTAAGCCGATGTCGTAGACAGTGTCACAATCAGAATCGATGTGATACCTGCAACCTTCACTGAGTTCCATAACCAAGTTAGCACAGGGAACGGAGGTGACGTTACCGAGCCATCTGCGTTCGTTACTGACATACCCAATGCTAACTTCCAGTGTTCCAATGATGGGTTATCTGGAATCAAACTACCGGTTGCGAAGTTACCTTCACGGAACGAGATCGCGATGATCATCAGTAGTGGGAAGATAATCATTGCCAAGAAGCACCACAACACTGCATGCGTTGCCCACACTCGGTATTTAAGGCCTTTACCTTGTACCATAGCCATTGTCGTGCTCCTTAATCTTGAGACAGTTTAGTGAAACGAAGGTTTAGTAACGCTAGTGCACCAACCAATAGGAAGATAAGCGTTGCGATAGCACTTGCTAGACCGAAGTCTTGACCGCCGCCGCCTTCGAATGCAATTCGGTACGTGTAGCTTACAAGCAAGTCTGTGTAACCCGCTGGCTCAGAAGTACCAATCATGTTCGGGCCACCGTTCGTCAATAGTTGAATCATTACGAAGTTGTTGAAGTTAAAGGCAAACGCTGCAATCAATAGCGGTGTAAGCGGTTTAATCATCAATGGGAACGTAATGCGCTTGAAGTTATCAAGGAAGTTCGCACCATCGATTGCTGACGCTTCGTATAAATCATCAGGAATCGCTTTAAGCAGACCCATACATAGAATCATCATGTAAGGGAAACCTAGCCATGTGTTAACCATCAACACCATGGTTTTCGCTAAGATAGGGTCTGAGAACCAGTTCGGGCTTAAGCCGAAGATATTCTCGAGCACCATGTTGATCTCACCAAAGCTTTGGTTGAATAGACCCTTAAAGATAAGAATCGAGATAAACGCGGGTACGGCGTAAGGCAGAATCAGTAGAACACGATAAATAGAACGACCTTTCAACTCTTCCCATTGCACGATGTTAGCCAATACAAGGCCGATAACTAGCGTGAACGCTACGGTACATACCGAGAAGATAACCGTCCAAATAAAGATGCTGATAAACGGTTCTTTAATGCCGTCATCTTTCCATACACGCTCAAAGTTATGCGTACCAATGCTAACCACGAAACCTGGAGAGATGGTATTACCCGTAAACTCACCATTTGCATCAACAGGCTGGTAGAAACCCACATCCATATTTGGCTTGAGAACTTCACCCGTTTCATTGTTGATTAACGTTTCTTCATCGTCTTGTAGCGTGTAAAGCGGAGCAACAGAAGCAAACTTACGTAAGCCACTCATGCGGATGTCACCACCGTCAGGTAGATTGAAATCAACACCACTGATTGCTGCTCGGTTTTGAATGATCGCTTTGATCTTCTCTTTTTCACCTTGCGCAGACTCAATAACAGATAGGTCCATCTCTGTTTCTGTCATATTGTCTAGAGAAAATACGTCAGTCGCTAACAGTTGATCGCCATCTTTTACAACGATCTGGTGACCGTCATCTGTCTTGTACAAAGTAAATGGGTAGCTCTCACCGCTTTGGAAAGTACGGTCTAAAAGAACGGTTTGAGTACGCTCTAGAGAAAGTTGGTTTTTCGCGCTGTAGTTAGTAAACGCAAGCCCTACGGTGTATGCCAATGGGAAAAGAATGAACAAGATCATTCCGGCAATACCTGGGTAAATATAACGGTGGGCGTAAGTTTTTTTACTACCAAAAATGTAAAGTGCCAAAGCCGTTAAGATCACTGTAAGCAGCGCAAAAGCGAGCTCACCGCGAGAATACATTAGAATTGTAGCGTAGCCGTTTATTAAGCCAACGCTACCAAGCAACCCCCATTTAATGAAGACGCTTTTACTGCCTGGAAGGCTTGATGGTGCTGGGATAGCATCTGTACCTTGAACTGACTGCATAGAGGAACCTGCTAGCGATATAGATAAAAAATAGAAAAGTAAGGAGAGGTTACCCTCTCCTTAAAAGGTAGTGCCTGGGTGTTACTTAACCATACGACCTTCAGCAGCTTTTAGTGCTTGGTCTACTGATTGACGGCCGTCAACTACGTTGCCGATCGCTTCTTCCATGCTGTACCAGAATGTTGTGAACTGAGGGATGTTAGGCATGATTTCACCGTTCATCGCGTTGTCCATTGTTGCTGCAATACGAGTATCGCTGTCTAGTTGACGTTGGAAAGAGTTAAGAGCAACAGCGCCTAGTGGCTTGTCGTCGTTCAGGCTCTTCATACCTTCATCTGTTAGTAGGTAGTTTTCCATGAACTCAACAGCTAGGTCGCGGTTTGGAGACGCAGTGCTGATACCACCTGCCCATACACCAACGAAAGGTTTAGACGCTTTACCGTTGAACTTAGGTAAAGTTGTTACGCCGTAATCTACGCCAGCTTTCTTGATGTTTTCCCAACCCCAAGGGCCGTTGATTGTCATTGCAACGTTACCTGCAACGAATTCAGACTCAGCTACTGAGTAATCCATGTCTGCAGAGATAACTTTGTCTTGTACCATCTTCTCGATGAAACCTAGAGACTTCTGAACACCGTCAGTCGCTACGCCCGCATCTTTAATATCGTAACCTTCTGCAGTCTGTTTGAATGCGTAACCGCCGTCAGCTGCAAGTAAAGGCCATGTGAAGTAAGCGCCGCCACGTAGAGGCCACATGATTGCTTTCTTGCCGTCTTTCTGAAGTTCAGCGTTAAGTGCTGGGATTTCTTCCCAAGACTTAGGTGGGTTAGGAACAAGTGCTTTGTTGTAAATTAGGGAAACTGACTCAACAGCAACAGGGTATGCGATTGTTTTACCCTCGTATGAAACAGCGTCCCATGCGAAGTCTACGATACCTTCTTTAGTCTCTTTAGAAGGTTTGATATCAACAAGAAGTCCCGCTTCTGCATAGCCGCCAAAACGGTCATGTGCGTAGAAGATCATGTCTGGGCCAT
This sequence comes from Vibrio sp. 10N.247.311.14, assembly GCF_041467715.1. NCBI lineage: Bacteria > Pseudomonadati > Pseudomonadota > Gammaproteobacteria > Vibrionales > Vibrionaceae > Vibrio > Vibrio sp. 10N.247.311.14. Next base: position 18,542 of record NZ_JBFSVE010000049.1, on the reverse strand, counting down.
CGCCAGCTGCTGCTACTTGAGGGAATTTTTCTTCTAGCTTGTCAGGGAAAGCGACGGTTACTTTAACACCAGTATCTTCTTCGAAGCGTTTACCTACTTCAGCCATGCCTTCATAAGCTTTGTCACCACCTACCCAGATTGTTAGTTGTCCTTCTTCGATAGCAGCATTTGCACCAAAAGAACCCAGAGCAACTATTGTACCTAGAGCTACAGCGCTTAGAGCGTTTTTCATGTGAATATCCTTTTTATATTTATACGTAGGGCACATCTACCAAGATGAGCCAGTTTTCGGAGGTTATGATCTGAGAAAACAGACCCTAGCTCATCATCCTAGCCACTACGCCCTAGCTATTATGGCTTAAATTCGTGATCGCCATCCGGTCAGATTAGAGACTGCAATCACAAAACGTATACTCATCGTGATCAACATCACCGTTACGTGGTGGATTTATTTGAACTGGATCGCCAATTATTAATAACCCCGTATATCTACTCCTCCCCTCCTACTCCCCCTAGTTAATTTCCCATTGGGAGGATGTACCCTTACGCCATTTCACCGAAACTGCATTCATCCAAGAGTGGATAGTAAGAACCCTTTACCGGCAAGTGTTATGCGTTGACGCATTATTCATTTAGTTGGCTTCACTGCCCGCTGGTGTCTTATATTAGCATCGAGCTAAATCTGTGATTGAATCACGGGGGAGGTTTAGCTGGATGTGGGGGAAATGGGCATCAGTTTGGCTATGACGGGTGGGCTTGGTTAAAGAAGCCAAGTCTCACCCACTTTTTTCTTACTCATTCAATACTTACCAATTCCTACAGTTACTGCTGACCCAAAAATTTCTTATAATGATAAGCAGTAAAACTTAAAATTTGATCGATCGAGGACAAGCTAGATGGCGAGTGTCACGTTAAAAAACGTTTATAAATCATATGGTGATGTACAGATTTCTAAGGACGTAACCTTAGACATCAACGAAGGTGAATTCGTAGTATTCGTTGGACCATCAGGTTGTGGTAAATCGACGCTATTACGTTGTATCGCAGGTCTAGAAGACATTACGTCTGGTGATTTGTACATTGGCGACCAACGCATGAATGACGTTGAACCGTCAAAGCGTGGCGTAGGTATGGTATTCCAGTCTTACGCGCTTTACCCTCACCTTAACCTATACGACAACATGTCTTTCGGTCTTAAGCTAGCAAACGCAAATAAAGCTGAGATCGACAAGCGTGTTGAACATGCTGCAGAAATTCTTCAGCTTGGTCACCTTCTTGAGCGTCAACCTAAAGCGCTTTCTGGTGGTCAACGTCAACGTGTTGCTATTGGTCGTACTCTGGTTTCTCAACCAAACGTATTCCTACTTGATGAGCCTCTATCAAACCTAGATGCAGCACTACGTGTTCAAATGCGTTCACAAATCACCAAGCTACAGCGTCAACTGGGTTGTACCATGATCTACGTTACCCACGACCAAGTGGAAGCGATGACAATGGCGGATAAGATCGTTGTTCTTGATGGTGGTTATGTATCTCAAGTCGGTAAGCCGCTTGACCTTTACCACTACCCTCAAAACCGTTTCGTTGCTGGCTTTATTGGTTCACCGAAGATGAACTTCATGTCGGTACACATTGAACAAGCGGAAGCAGAACGCGTACAAGTTCAACTTTCTAACGGTATGACTTTCTGGATCCCAGTTGATGGTACGACTGTCAATGCTGGTGACCGTATGTCTCTGGGTATTCGTCCTGAACACTTGATGTCTGCTGAATCAGGTGACGCGACGATTGAAGCTGACGTGATGATGGTAGAGAAACTAGGTAACGAAACTCAGGTTTACCTAAACCTTGAAAGTGCCGACGCTGATGTTATCTATCGCCAGCCAGACACGTTGAAAATCGAATCAGGTGACAAGTTGGCGATTGGTATTCCAGCGCACCGTTGTCACCTGTTCCACAGCGATGGCCGCGCATGTCGTCGTTTGTACAAAGAATACGGCACAGACTAATCGCTTAGCCTTTTAGGATATAACTGCCCATATCGAATCCCTCTTACTCAGTAAGGGGGATTTTTTTATGTGCTGGAGACGGTATCACTTACATTGAATAGTTCATGAGTCAGCTACTCGGTCTTTCGTTAGCGGCAATAAAAAAGGCCTAGCAATCGCTAGACCTTTATCTGTTAGTTAGGCTATCAGCTCAACCGCTAATATCACTTCTTTCAGACATGAAACCTGTCTAAATCAACTTAGTGAATTGGCGTATCATTCTGTTTGTTGAACTGGCCAAAATGCTTCTCTAACACTTCAGGTGTCAGTTTGCCTTCCGCTTCTAGTCGCTTGAACTCAGCAACAATTGCTTTTTGCTCTTCAAGTGATGGCAGTTTCACCTCAGGCTCATCGCCCATCTCTTGAGTCATCTGCTCTAGTTCTTTTTCAAAATCGCTCATGATACTTACCTAAATATTAAACCTAACGAGATTTTACTCATTTACGCCCTATGATGCTAGGGCGATTGAGTGCAAAGCCCGAAACCAGATCAAGCGAACGTCAGTTAGAAGAAAACAAGCCCGTAAATAAAAAGAGCTGAATTCACGATTAAATGAATCCAGCTCTTAGTTTATGTCTCTTTCTAAGCCATGCTACAGCTTAAAGGGATTAAAGCTTAAACGAACCAACCATCTTATCTAGACGAGAAGAAAGGTCTCGAAGCTCTTGGCTCGCTTCTGCAAGTTGCTCAGCCGTGCCCGTTGTCACTTCGTTGATTGCGTTAATCTCTTCAATGTTCTGGTTGATGGTGTGAACTACGGTTGATTGCTCTTCCGTTGCCGTTGCCACTTGAGTGTTACGGTCTGTGATATCAACGATACGGTCTGAAATACCACTCAGCACGTCTACCGCTTCATCCGACGCCGATACACCTTCAAGGGTAATCACCTTACCCGCACTCATTGCCGTTACTGCATCTTTCGCATCGCTTTGCAGTTGGTTGATCATCTTTTGAATCTCTTCCGTTGAATCTGCGGTACGGCTTGCTAGGTTACGTACTTCATCCGCTACAACCGCAAAACCACGACCTTGCTCACCGGCACGGGCTGCTTCAATCGCTGCGTTTAATGCGAGTAAGTTAGTTTGCTCTGAAATATCACGGATAACACCCAGAATAGAACCGATGTCTTGAGTTGTAGAAGCCAGTTGCTCTACTACCTGACCCGTGCTTTCGATATCTTGCGCCAAACGGCTGATCGCGTCTTTTGCTTTGTTCACCACAGAGCGACCTACTTCCGTATTGCCTGAAGCTTGGGTAGCCGTTTCTGCTGCGGTTGCCGCGTTCGATGCAATCTCGCTGATGGTCATACCCATTTGGTTAATGGCAGCCACCACTTGAAGCGTTTGGTCACGCTGTTCTTGGCTGTTGTCGTGGGTGATGTGGGCTTTGTTAGAGACACTCTCTGCTGCCACTTGAAGCGCTTGGCTTGTCGAACACACCTCTTTCATCGACTCGTGAATTTTTTCAATGAATCCGTTGAAGCCTTTTGAAAGCTGTGCGATTTCATCGTTGCCTTTCACTTCAATACGCTGTGCCAGGTCGCCATCACCTTCGCCAAGGTCGCCGAAACGCTTAGCCAGAAGTTTAATCGGTTGAGTAATGCTGTTCGCCAGAACTACGCCCATTAGGATAAACACTAATGCCACAACCGCAGTCATGATCAGCATCTTTTGTGCAGTCGCATCTAGCTCTGCAAATACTTCATCAGTCGGAACGACACCAATAACAAACCAGTCCATTGACGACACATACAAGCTCGCCACGAACAGCTCTTGGCCTTGGCTTTCAGTGGTAATCAGGTTAAAGCCCGACTTGTTCAGTAGTTGACTTGATTGAGGGCCGTAAAGTTGTTGAAGTGAAGAGTCACTGCGAGAACGCTCACGGTGAATTTGAACATCACCTTGGCTATCGGTTAAGAAGACAAAACCGGTATTTTCAATCTTGAAACCGTTCAGCAGGCTAACCATGTCATCCATCGACTTTGATAGACCAGACATCGCCAAACCAGAAGGCTGCTGATAGTTAGCAAACATCTTCACTTCGCCATTGGCTTCTTGGAACATGCTCACCATGGTCGGCTGTCCAGATTGCGTAAAGCCAAAGAACCAACCATCTTGTTGTTGGTTTAACTGACGTAGGAAACCATTTTGATTCCAGTAGTAAGCCGTTTGACGGTTCGCCACTGATGCATCGTTCAACTGATACTGGTTACGAACATTGTTCAGCTGTTTAACCAGTTTATTTTCTAGTGCCGGATCGCGATCGGTCGATTCGATAGCATCAGAAATAAATTCATTTGAAGCAATTTGCTCCGCCGCTAGCAATAGCTGAGAGACTTCTCGGTCAATTTCACCATTGATTCGCTCTAGCATTCCTGGAAGTTCAATATCGATCAATCGATGACTTAATACATCTCTTGCTTGTTGTTGTGCCATTGCGCCGACAATCACTGTCGATGCAAGAACCGCAAAGGTAATTCCAAGTACAACTTTTTGCTTGATACTCAGAGAGTTAGTTTTAAACATATTTGGACCTTTAAAAAGAATCGCTCGTTATTGGTATACCCTGAACAGGACTTTTTTAGTGCACTCCAACAAGCAATGCACAATCTGAGTGATGTATCGGCCACAACCAATAAAACTAGAGACTGTTCTCTCAAAAAATTGCAAATGTGATGTAACAATTAGAAACATTCACCTTGAACATGAATTAACTAAGCAAATACCGCATTGTCGAGAGTCGATTTTAGCTCTCAGCCCTTAGATCCACCCGAACTCAAACCACTATCCACCGCCGAGCTTTTGTATATAAAAACCAATTGATATGGTAATAATCACAACCTAACGATGTTTTTAGCTAACCACTTGTAAATCTTTCCAATTTTGAAAAAATAAATTACGCAAATGTACTGGAACTTTTTCCTCGAAATCAGTGACCAATACTCAAAATAAAAATCAAATGGATACCCAGAGAGTCCAAAATGCACAAAACAAATTTCGAAGTCCTTCAAAACTATCTAGAGTCTCAAATCATTGGTCAAAAAGAGCTCGTTAAGCAACTGATGATCGCCCTTTTAGCAGATGGTCATATCCTCGTTGAAGGACCTCCCGGCTTAGCAAAAACTCGCGCAGTAAAATCATTGGCTGACTGTGTTGAGGGTGACTTCCACCGTATTCAATTCACTCCCGATCTATTACCTGCTGATTTGACGGGTACCGATATTTTCAGACCAGAAACGGGAGAGTTCACTTTCCAATCAGGCCCGATTTTCAACTCACTGATTCTAGCGGATGAGATCAACCGAGCTCCGGCGAAAGTTCAAGCGGCAATGCTGGAAGCAATGGCAGAGAAACAAGTAACTGCCGGTCGAAAAACCTATGCGCTGCCTGAGTTGTTCTTGGTAATGGCAACACAGAACCCAATTGAACAAGAAGGGACTTACCCGCTACCGGAAGCTCAGTTAGACCGATTCTTGCTTCACCTAGAGGTTGAATACCCAGATATGGAAAGCGAGCTTGAGATCTTACGACTCAACCGTGGTGAGGCTCAAGGTAACGAATCAGCTCAGCCACAACAGATATCTCAGCAAACGATCTTTGAAGCGCGCCAAGAAGTGCTCAACACTCACATGGCAGACACCATTGAGCAGTACATCATCAGACTGGTTATGGCGACTCGCCAACCTAAGCAATACAGTGACCAACTTGATCAATGGTTAGACATGGGTGTCAGCCCGCGTGCAACCATTGCGTTAGACCGTTGTGCCCGCGCTCACGCTTGGCTTGCAGGACGAGATTACGTCACGCCACAAGACGTTCAAGCGATGGCATTCCCTGTGTTACGCCACCGTCTACTGCGCAGCTACCACGCACAAGCTGAAGGTGTCACCGCAAACCAAGTGATCGCACACCTTATTTCATTGGTTGGCAGCGCATAGGGATACGCGCATGAATAATCAACTACCCAACCATAGTGACGGCGTCACGTTAAATCTGGATCAGCTGCTGCAATACAAAGCGCAGTCTGTTCGCTGGTTGCCTCCCGCCAAGAGCCTTTGGTCACAGCTTAACGGCCAACACGAGAGCAACCGTAAAGGTCGCGGGATGAATTTCTCTGAAGTTCGTCAATATCAAGCGGGAGATGACATTCGCAGCATTGATTGGCGTGTAACAGCCAGAACGGGCAAAGCGCATACCAAACTTTTCTCTGAAGAACGAGAACAGCCTGTCATTTTATTCTTGGATCTATCAAGTAGTATGATTTTCGGCTCAACCTTGTTGCTGAAATCGGTTCAACTTGCACACTTTGCTAGCCAACTGTGCTGGCTTACTGTGGCTCAAAAAGATCGAATTGGCGCGGTGATCGATACTGGCAAAGAGGTCATTGAGATTAAGCCAAGTGCAAGCAACCATGCTCCACTGCGTATTTTGCAAAAAGTCATAGAAATCAATAATGCAGCGCTGACTCATCACGACAATCATAATGACACAACCTTAGAGCATGGGCTGAAATCTCTGCACCAGCTTTGCCCTAAAGGAAGCGATATTATTATGCTCAGTGACTTTGTGCGTTACCAAGAAAGTGACTACTCACTTATCAGTCAAATTCGCCGACACAACAGAGTACGTCTGGTGCATTTCTACGACCCGCTAGAGCAAGGTGAAACCACCTATAAAGGCTCTAAACAGGTCACCGATGGCAGCAAAACTCAATGGTTTAATTTCTCTTCTAATAAAGAAAAGCAAAAGCTTAACCATGCTTTTTCGCTTAAGAAACAGCAGCTGCAACAGATGGGGTTATCTCTCGCGATACCTTATAGCTCGCTGTCGAGTGCGCAGTCACTCATGAGCCAGATATCAGGAGCTCAGTCATGAAACAGCCCTTAGATTTAAGTCCGGTGATTGCGCCAGACGCCCCGACTTGGTGGCCTTTGGCGTGGGGTTGGTGGGCAGTCATTATCACAGCCATTTTCCTGATTGCCTTGGTGTTTTTCATTCTAAAACGTAGAAAAAACAATCAACAGGCGAAACAAGAAGCGCTGTCTTACTTTAGTAATAGTCAGTCCCAAGATGGCTTGTCTCCGAGCAAAGCTCAAGACATCGTTCGTCAAGCAGCACTGAGCTATTTCCCTCGTGAAAAAATTGCAGGTTTGTCTGGTGATGATTGGTTGAAGTTCTTAGATGCGCAATTGGCGAAGCCGTTATTTGTAGCAAAACAATCCCAGTGGCAACAAGCGCTCTATCAAGATGTAGCCCTTATGAATGACGAACAGAAAAAGGCTCAACAACAATTAGTTAATGATTGCGAAACTTGGCTTCGTAAAGCCCTTCCTCCTAAGCGAGGTCTTTATGAGTGATTTTCTAAGCCCTATGTTTCTAAGCGGGGACTTGCTAAACATCGAGTTCGTTTGGTGGTGGATGTTCTTCATCGCGCCACTGCCGTTGCTCGTTTACTTGTTCTCACCAAAGTCAGAATCGAGCAATGCCCTAAGGCTTCCATTTCTGCCAGAAGACAGCAATACCAAAACACCGAGCAGTCGCTTACCAAAGGCGTTGTCCGTGATTATCTGGCTTCTGCTGGTTACGGCGAGCGCACGCCCTGTATGGTATGGCGAACCGGTGGAGTTTCAGCCGAAGCATCGTGATTTAATGTTAGTTGTCGACCTCTCCTATTCGATGAGCCAAGAAGACATGCAGTTCAATGGCGAATACATCGACCGCTTGTCGGCGGTGAAACGCGTATTGAGTGACTTTATTGAGCGACGAAAAGGCGACCGAGTTGGACTGGTGTTATTTGCTGATCACGCCTACTTGCAGACCCCGCTTACGCTAGATAGAGATACGCTTTCACAACAGCTCAATCAAGCGGTGTTAAAGCTGATTGGTACTCAAACAGCGATTGGTGATGGTATTGGTCTTGCCACCAAAACCTTTGTCGATAGCGATGCGCCCCAACGTGTAATGATTCTACTCAGCGACGGCAGTAATACCGCCGGGGTATTAGACCCATTAGAAGCGGCGGATATTGCAAAGAAATACGACGCAACGATTTACACCGTGGGTGTCGGTGCAGGCGAGATGATGGTCAAAGAGTTCTTCATGACGCGCAAAGTCAATACTGCTCAAGACTTGGATGAACGTACACTAATAGAAATTGCCAAACGCACCGGCGGTCAGTACTTCCGAGCGCGTGACAGCAAAGAGTTAGCGACGATTTACGACACCATTAACCAGTTAGAGCCCGTGACGAACGCCACTAAGATCTGGCGACCGCAACAAGAGTGGTTTGTATGGCCACTGTCGGCGGCAATGTTCTTCGCATTTATGCTGTTAGCCATTAGGAGAAACAATGTCTAACTTTACTTTTATCTACCCATATTGGTTCTTGGCGCTTGCCGTGCTGCCCGCTATTTGGTGGCTGAGCAAGACACAGTCCAAACAAGGATTACTCGCGTCACACATCGCCCGTTACTTGGCGCCAGAATCAAGCAAGCCATCGAAAAATCGCAGTACTTACTTCGGTATTTGGTGGCTGGTCGGCGTTATTGCGTTAGCTGGGCCAAGCTTCGAGAAAAACGAACAACCAAGCTTTGAAAAAACGCAGGCACGAGTTGTGATCATGGACATGTCGATGTCAATGTATGCCACCGATATTAAGCCGAATCGCTTAACTCAAGCGCGATACAAGGCTCTTGATCTGCTTTCATTATGGAAGGAAGGGCTAACAGGCATGGTGGCGTATGCTGGGGATGCTTACACCATTAGCCCGCTAACGTCAGACATCAACACCATCAAAAACCTAGTGCCTAACCTATCGCCAGATATCATGCCTTATCAAGGTGGTGATGCCGCATCAGCCGTTAAGCTTGCGATTGATATGATGACTCGCGCGAAGATCTACCAAGGTGATTTGGTATTGATTGCTGATGACATCGATGACCAAGAGAAGAAGCAGATCGACTCCCTACTCTCTGGCAACGATTGGACATTGTCGATTCTAGCTGTAGGGAGTGAAAACGGTGCGCCAATCTCGTTACCTACGGGGTCGATGCTGCAAAGCGACTCAGGACAAACCGTGGTGGCAAGAACCAACTTGAAGAACATGCGCGAGCTTACACGCAGCTATGGTGGCACGTTCACTGAAGTTCAATTTGATAACTCAGATGTTGAACACATCGCGAGCTACCTCGACCGCGTTGCAACAACATCGGAAGTAACCAAGACCAAGAACTCACTCAACACCAGAGTGAACAACGGTTTCTGGTTACTGCCTTTGCTATTACTTCCGGCACTTGGATTATTCAGGAAAGGGGTTATTTGGTGTGCCTTAGCTGGAGTTATCTCTTTTAGCCAACCAAATACTGCGTTTGCGAACCCGTGGCAAACCGATGATCAAGTAGGCTATCAGCTGTATCAGGACGAGGACTTCCAACAAGCTGCTGAACAGTTCACCCAACAAGAGTGGAAAGGCATTGCTCAATACAAAGCCGGTGATTTCGAAGCCGCAGAGCAGACGCTGCAAGAGCTTTCTAGTGAAGATGCTCGCTACAACCTTGCTAACGCTCAAGCCCAACAAGGTAAGTACGACCAAGCGATCCAAGAGTATCAACGTATTCTTGAAAGCAACCCTGAACATGCTTATGCGAAGAAGAACCTAGAGATTGTCGAACAGGCTCAGAAGCAACAGCAACAGCAACAGCAACAGCAACAGCAACAGCAACAGCAAGGCGATTCTGACTCCAAAGACCAGAAAGACCAAAATCAGCAAGGTCAGCAAGGTCAGCAAGGTCAGCAAGGTCAGCAAGGTCAGCAAGGTCAGCAAGGTC
>NZ_JBFSVE010000049.1:0-8569 GCF_041467715.1 Vibrio sp. 10N.247.311.14 | reverse complement strand
CAGCAAAATGATTCTTCGCAAAGCTCTCAGGATCAACAACAAAGCTCCGCTGACAATGGCAAGTCACAAGATCAAAGCAGTAACCAAGATCAACGTGGTCGCCAAGATCAAAACTCAGCTCAAGGCCAACCTGAAAATCACTCTGACTCTGAAAAGTCTAAACAAGACGACAAGCAAGCCACGCAACAAAGTAACAGTGATCAGCCGAAACAGAGTGACCAAGAAGGCGCTACACCTCAAAGTGCTAGCGCACAACAAGCTTCAAAAGAAGATGGTGAGCAAAGTAGTCAGCAAGCTGTAGCACAAACCTCAGATCAACCTCTGTCGAGCGACCCTGACATGCGAAAACTTGAGCAAGTAGAAAGCGCCCGTGACCCGAGCCAACTGCTTAAAGCGCAAATGATTTTACAAGCACGACAAAAAAGTGCTCCTAACAACCAGAACAAAAAGTGGTAACCATGCGATTTTTAAACAAGCCATTTTTATCCGTACTCCTAACATTGTTGTTGGGAGCTTTCTCGTCCTTCTCAGTATTGGCTGCAAACGCCGTGGCGAGCGTTTCACATAACAGTGTCACCAAAGATGAAGTGTTCCTTCTTAGAGTTGCAACCGATGAAAAGGTCTCCTCTGATGCTCTAGATCTAACAGCGCTCCAGCAGGATTTCTATGTTGGCACACCAAACTTTGGGTCGTCGATGCGAATCGTCAATGGCAGCCGTTCGGTATCAAGTGAATGGAACATTAGCCTTGCTCCACTGCGCTTAGGCCGGATACAGATCCCTAGCTTTGACATTGAAGGGGCTAAAACCAAGCCTATCACCATCAATGTTGCAATTAACAAAGCCGCTCCAACTCAACATGATATGGCAGAGTTCCAGCTTAATCTCAGCAAGAACTCGCTGTACCCAGAAGAAGTGGCTGAGCTTGATGTAAAACTCATCATCAAAGCTGACCCAAGAAGGCTGCAAGATCCTAAAATAGCGCCACCGAGCTCGCCGGGCTTAGATGTGGAACCTATTGGTGAATCGAAGCAATTTCAAGATGTTCTCAATGGACAAGAGGTGACGGTAGTTCAACAGTCTTTCCGTATCTCTTCACAAAAGGCCGGACAGTTTAAGCTGAATGGACCGAAGCTGAATGGAGCCGTTGTTTACTCAACCAACAACTCCAGTACAACGCGTCTGTTCCAGCTCGACACGCCCGTTGAAATCTTAGATGTAACTGTGAAGGACGTACCAAAAGGCTACCAAGGTGAGTGGTTACCAACATCAAACTTCAAACTGATTCAACAATGGTCAGATAGCCAAGGCAATCAACTGGGAAATAGTAATGGTTTAGAAGGCGACAACCAAACCATTGAAATGGAAGCGGGTGATTCGTTAACTCGTACCATCACGATGACGGCTAGCAACTTAACGCAACACCAGCTGCCAAAACTGAATATCACCTACCCTAATTCGGTACGTGTTTATGAAGAGAAGCCGCAATTTGGCACAACTCAGTCAGGTGATTCTGTCGTTGTTTACAAGCAAGTCTTGATTCCGAAAGAGGCAGGAAACATCTCGCTTCCTGATGTGTCTCAAGCTTGGTTTAACACCGATTTGCAATCAGAACAAACCAGCAAAGCGCAGGGGCTAGAGTTAGCGGTAAAGCCAAGTGACCGTGCGACATCTAGCACACCACCGGTTACAGCACCACCAGCTCAACAAGTGAACCCAACGGTTGTGACTGTTGATAACCCAGGACTCTGGCCTTATCTGACGGCTCTGTTCGCTGTCTTATGGTTAATCAGCTCAGCAATAGCTTTCTACTTCTGGTCACACCGCGGTGTAACGACAAAACCAACACACACTGTTGAACGTCAATCAGATACAGAAGAAGCGCTTATTGAAGCTCTTAAAACGAAAGATGGCGTGATGGTCAGAACCTTGTTTGACCAATGGAAAGCTGAAAACCCAGACTTGAGTGATGAGACTTTAGCTGCCGTTGAAGCCGATCTAAGCAAGCTAAACCAAAGCCTTTATGGTGAAGCTGGCTCGACCAACCCGTCATGGGATCCTTCTGAGGCAATCAAAGCAGTCAAGAAGCCAAAGCGAGTCTCTAGCAAAACGCGTAAAAGCTCACTAGAAACGCTTTAATTAGAAAAGTCTAATTTGGTAGAAAAAAGAAGCCGTGGTGACCACATTGTGAACATCACGGCTTCTTTCTTTTTAGAGTAGGAAGAAACAGGTACCACACTAAGAAATTGAAACCGCGACTTTTTTTCGCTTCAAGGCTGAGACGATTCTATTTCGCCCTGAATCTTTAGCTTGATACAAGGCCTTATCCGCCTTGCCATACAACAAATCAAAGTCGAATTGATGTTGGTCTGAGGTTATCGAAGCATACCCAACCGACGCGGTTAAATATGGGCTAGTGCTACTTTCGCAGTGAAGGATTTTCGCCTCTTCAATGCACTTTCTAATCGACTCGGCACGCTGCTTCGTTTCAGAGTGATTAGTGCCGATCATCAACAACATAAACTCTTCTCCGCCAATACGACAGAAGGTTTCCTTATCACTATGAACATGTGCATTAAGTATCTTACCGATGGTTCGCAGAGCTGCGTCACCTTCAGTATGGCCATAGACGCTGTTGTACAAACCAAAATGATCTAAATCGACTAGGATCAGCCCAAATGTAATTTCATGTTGTGTGGCAAAAGCACCTTGATCGTCGCAGTTCAAATCTTCTAGAACCTGCGACAACATACGACGGTTTCCAAGGCGTGTCAGAGGGTCTAATTTAGAAATGATATCTAACTGTTCGTTGGCTCTTTCAAGCTCTTGAGTACGCTTACTAACCTCTTGCTCAAGCGTTTCATTGAGCTTTTTAAGCTCCTCTTGCGCCATGGTTCTTTGCAACACCTCTGCAAGGCTAGAAGCAAAAATACGTATTACCTCACGAAGCTGTGAGGTTAAAGGACTGCGAGTTAATAGGTTATCAGCAGCGATAAACGCAATCGGCTCACCCGTATTGGTGGTGAGCATGGTCATTGCCGTCCAACCGACTCCCACAATATTGAAATCGTGATAGATAGGAACTGATTCTTCAAAGGCAACTTGATTAGGGCAAGCACGAGCTGCGGCTACAATGTCACGTTCCACCAGCTCAGAGCGATAATAGGACTCATCGACAATATCGCCTTTGATGTCAGTGCCCCAAGTACCTTGCATGTAACTGCACTTTTTGTCTGTTAGGAAAACAGCCAGTCGATCGATACCTAGATGTTGAATCGCAAAACTAACCGCGGACTTACAGACTTCACTGACGCTATCGCATCGAGACAGCTCAACCATACTCGAGTGCAACATACGTATGTTCTGCTCTTGGCGCTTGCGAATATAGATTTGAGAAAGCAAAGAGCCAAAAGACTCAAGCATCTGCTTTTGATAGTTAGTAATCGGTGAGCGATGAATGTAGTTATCCATGGCGATCCAGCCGACAGGTTTGTCGCCTTCACGCAAGATAAGCATGCCATTCCACCCCTGCCCGACCACCTTACCTTCTGTATACAGGGGCGCATTATCGATGATGACTAGATTAGTATGGTTATCAGACAGCGCTTCAATGTATTCCGCTTCAAGTTGGTGCAAATCGTATTGAGTGTGGTGTTCACTGTTGGTTTTACCCGCTTCGTCAGTGCCATAAGTGCCGCTGAAACAACGCTTTTTCATATCAAGCAACATGAAGATCGCACGATCAAACCCTAACCTGTCTCGCACAGCCTCAACCGATGCTTTATACAAAGCATCGAGTGACTCAGGGTTAGAAAGCTCAAGCGCGACCTGATGAACCAGCTTCATGTTCTCTACAAACAGCTCACGTAACTTTATCTCATCTAAGTATTGAGCTTCACGTGTGTCTCTGTGTTTGATTTCTAGCGCCGCGTTCTTTTCGGCACGAATACATTGCCAACGGGCAGCCGCGAGCTGTAACACATCAAGATCTTGGTCAAAGGTTTGATTAACCTTCTCAGCATTGCAATTTTGAACAATTAAATAAGTTCTGGAGGCAGGTGCGTTGTCGAGCATCATGATAAACGACTCCCCACCAAGCACTTTCATGTGTTCCCACTTGCAGGTGTTGATAGCCATTGGCAAAACCCCGTCTGCGGTATCAAACTGTGAGACCCACGGCCAAAATGTAGAGGGGTAGCTCGCCAATGAGGTTAGGTCGCCATAAGAAAAAAGCGGTAATGCGTCGCTCTCCGGCGTCGGTTCAGCAAATATTCCTATCCCTTTTGGAGTAAGTACCTTAACCAGATAGTCAAAAAGAGACTCAGCCAACAGACGATGGTCGCGTGTCGCAGATATTTGTTTTGCAAAGGCTTTAACAGGCACAGCTTCCTTCCATTGGCGATTAAGAATAAAGCAAAAATACAGAAGGCTTGATATGCAATCAATGTAAGTGAAAATGAGATGTTAAGCGGGTCGCAGTTTCACCTTTAACATTATCACAAGCATGAGAAGGACGACAAAAATGGGATTCTCTGCCCAAAATCACATCGACATTGGGGATTTTTTAGACACATAAAAAAGCCCCACCTATAGTGGGGCAAAACTTCCATCGCTTATAGTTATAGTGATAATTCTGTTGTTCTATTCGATTATCTAACCTGCGTTTCAGTTAGTGTGTAAAGGTATCTAATCGCTTAAATACCACACGTAAATCGTCGATTAACCGAAGTCACCGTTTACGTAACCTTTAGTACGATCATCTTTTGGTTCACTGAAGATAACGCTGGTTTCGTTATGCTCTACAAGCTCTCCCATTAGGAAGAAAGCCGTGCGGTCTGAGATACGACGCGCTTGCTGCATTGAGTGCGTTACGATAACGATAGTGAAGTCTTTCTTCAGATCTTCCATCAATTCTTCAATCTTGTGTGTCGCGATTGGGTCTAGAGCCGATGTTGGTTCATCCATCAGGATTACATCTGGTTCCATTGCAATGGTACGTGCGATACATAGACGCTGTTGTTGACCACCAGACAGACCAAATGCATGCGCTTTAAGACGGTCTTTTACTTCATCCCACAGTGCAGCACTGCGTAGCGAGCGCTCAACCACTTCATCGATGTGTTTTTTGTCTTTGATACCTTGAGCACGTAGGCCGTATGCCACGTTCTCGTAGATGCTCATTGGGAACGGGTTTGGCTTTTGGAATACCATGCCTACGCGGATACGTAGGTCAGCGACATCGATATTCCCGTAGATGTCAGTGCCATCCATATCCAGCTTACCCTTAATCGTAACGCCTTCAATTAGGTCATTCATGCGGTTCAAACAACGCAATAGTGTTGATTTACCACAGCCAGACGGGCCAATCAGAGCAGTAACCTGGCGAGTTGGAATTGGCAGGTTGATAGATTTAAGCGCTTGGTTGTCGCCGTAAAACAGATCTAGGTTCTCAATATCAAATTTATTCATGTTCGTAATCTCTAAATTCTTAAATTCGTGTCTAACTTGATGCTTTCTTTATCACGGGGGCTCGCTTTATTTATGAGCCAGCTAATGAGCTTAGTAAGTTGCCGTGTTGAAGCGTCTCGCAATCAGTTTTGTAACCATGTTGATCAAGAGAACCAGTACGATTAGGACTGTCGCCGTGCCGTAGGCTTGGTTCCACTCATCGATAGTAAATAGCTCTGTTGTCAGCTTATATAGGTGAACCGTTAGTGTACGGCCAGAATCGAATACCGACTCAGGAACACGTGCCACCATACCTGCTGTTAAAAATACAGGTGCTGATTCGCCAATTACACGACCAATACTAAGAATGACCGAAGTTAAGATACCTGGCATTGCGCTTGGTAAGATCAAACGCCAGATAGTGTAGATTTTTGAAGCGCCAAGGCCGTATGAGCCTTCGCGGTAAGTTTGTGGCACTGCCATCAATGCTTCTTCTGTAGTACGAATGATTACAGGAAGAATCAGGATACTTAGCGTTAGTGCACCCGACAGAATCGAGAAGCCAAGACCAAGAATCGAAACAAAGAAGGTCATACCGAACAGACCAAAGATGATCGATGGGATACCAGCTAACGACTCAGTACAGAATCGAATCACTTTCACCAATCGGCTACCTACTTTCGCATATTCAGTTAAGTATATCGCCGTCATGATGCCCAGTGGCGCGGCTACCGCAATCGATGCGATTACCATGTAGATCGTGGCAATGATCATTGGGAAAATACCACGTTCTTCACCAGTACGAGTGTAATCGTCAGTGATGAAGTTCCAATCTACGTATTGCAGACCGTTCGATAGGATGTACCAAATAATCCAGAATAAGAAACCAACGGTTACAGCTGCAGCTGCCCAGATAAAACCTTTTAGGATGTTATCTTTGGTTTGACGTGCTTGTTTTAGTTTTACGCGATCCATATTACTTATCCTCGCCTACTTCGCTTTTTCACGGTTAAGATAAAGTAGAGCACCATTTAACATCATGATGAACACTAGAAGTACAACACCTGTTGCGTACAGTGCGTTAGCGTGAACGCCACTTGCGTAAGACATTTCAATTGCAATGTTTGCTGTTAGCGTACGAGCAGAGTCCAAAATGCCTTCTGGCATTGCTGGCGCGTTACCCATAACCATGATGATTGCCATCGTTTCGCCAAGTGCGCGGCCGATACCCAAAATCACACCAGTCATAATGCCTGAACGTGCAGCAGGAACGAGTAGCTTAAAAATCGTGTAGATTTTCGAAGCACCCAGTGCAAGTGAACCTTCTTTGTATGTACGAGGTACCGCACGAATCGAAGTTTCAGAAACCGTGATAACGGTAGGAAGAATCATGATACCCAGAACAATGATACCCGCCAGGATAGTGTTACCCGCTGGTACTTGGAAAACGTTTTGAATCATTGGAACGATAATTACTAGACCGAAGAAGCCGTAAACTACCGACGGGATACCCGCTAGAAGCTCAACTGCTGGTCGAATAATATCTGCAAGACGCTTTGGAGCAATCTCAGCAATAAAAATAGCGGTTAATACACCAACTGGCACACCAACAACTACAGCTCCAAGTGTCGAAACAATCGATGCAACAATCATGGTTGCAACACCGAATAGAGCTGGAGGTAACCAGTCAACACCCAGAACGATGCCAGAAACACCGGCCTCTTGGAATGCAGGGATACTCTCTGCAACGATAAAGTAAGCGATAACGGCTAGTGATACGATGCCGATTACAGCACTCGATAAGAACAAGCCGTGGAAGATTCTTTCTCTCCAGTCGATGCGCTTCTTAGCACGTAGACTTGGCTTGTTGACTTGAGTCGCTTCAGTATTCATAAGCTTTTCACTATTTGCGATGGTCATATATAAAATCTCAAACTTTGTGGCTCAATAAGAGCTCGAAATAAACAAAGTTGAAAGAAAAGGCTCAGCCTAAAGCAGGCTGAGCAATAATTAAGATTGAGTCAGTTAAGATTAGTTAACTGTGATGTAGCCTTTCTTACCAGCGATAGCTTGAGCTTCATCTGCAACCATCCAATCTAGGAATTGTTGAGTTTCAGCTGTTGGAGCGCCTGCTTTGTAAAGAACTAGGAATGGACGAGCAACTTTGTAAGAACCGTTCTTAACGTTGTCTACAGTCGCAGCAGCGCCGTCGATAGTTAGAGCTTGAACAGATTCGTCAACTGTACCTAGAGAGATAAAGCCGATAGCGTATGGGTTGCTTGCTACAGAAACTTTAAGTGCGCCGTTACCGTTTGCAACTTGTGCACGTTGAGAGATAGCCGATACTTTCTTATCGCCAATCTTCTTCTTAAGCTTCATGATGTCTTCGAATGCACCACGTGTACCTGATGCAGTATCACGAGTGATTGCTACGATTGGCTTGTCAGCACCGCCAACATCTTTCCAGTTAGTGATGTCGCCTTTGTAGATTGAAGTGATTTGCTCAGCAGTAAGAGCAGATACTTCGTTGTTCGGGTTAACAACAACTGCGATACCGTCACGAGCGATAACTAGCTCTTTCAGGTCAGCTGTTTTCTCTTCTTCTTTTAGGTCACGAGAAGAGATACCAAGGTCAGCACTTCCATTTTTTGCTGCTTTGATGCCTGCAGAAGAACCTGGTGCTTGAATTTCGATGAACACTGGTTCGCCTTTATTCATGTAGGTTTCTGCAAAAACTTCAACCAGTGGAGAAGCACTGTTAGAGCCAACTACAGAGATAGTTTCTTTAGCTGAAGCTGTATTCACTGTTAGAGCGCCTAGTAGTGCGATTGCACCGATAACTGTCTTTTTCATCACAAATTTCCTTTAGTGGCGTTATTGCCGTAATGTTGTGTTTTGCTTGAACGAGGCCTACTTTAGAATCCGAATATGACAGTTGTGTTTCACTTAATTGAAGCCTATATGACAACTGCAATTTATTTTCTTGTTTCTCCCCTACCAATTAGCCTTAAAGTAATAAATTAGCCCCACTCATAGGCACCGAATATTCATTCCAACCTACTTAAGCTGTAGTGGTACGCTGAATTTGGTCACTTAGTAAGAGGTGATATCATCACCTCATA
>NZ_JBFSVE010000048.1:0-42586 GCF_041467715.1 Vibrio sp. 10N.247.311.14 | reverse complement strand
ATATTCATCAACGAGTGCCCACACAGATTGATAGGTTTAAATTGTTAAAGAGCTTTGCTTGTCGAAACTTTCTTTTTACAAAGAAACCCTTGAAAGCGGACGTGAATTCTAGCGATTTAATCTTAAGTGTCAAACACTTTTTAAAATTAATTTCTTTCGAACTTTCCGTCTTACTGATTACCGCTGAAGCCTTATGGCATCTGCCGTGTCAGTGAGGCGGCATTATAGAGATCATCGAAAACATGGCAACCCCTTTTTTGATAAAAATTCAAAAAACTTGCTTAAGTGGCTACTTTTACGTCAAAAGGCTCTTTCGTAGCTCAAAGCTCATACAATAATGGGTGTATTACTTAAAACTTTGCGATTAGATCTTTCGAAAAAGCCTCTATATCTAGCTCAATGCTCCATTTCTCACTCACTTCTAGGATGTTATCTAGCGATTGCTGAACTGTTTTTATCGTCAATGTGTTGTTGTCTAGGTCGTATACCTGTTTTTGCGTGGTGTAATAGAAATAAAGGATGGTCAGCGCGTCTCGGTCGCCTTGCTCAGCTTTGGGTTGAATACGCTTGAGCTTACGATAGATTTGATTATGGATTTGTTTAAGGTTCCATACATAAAGCGCTTCTTTGAAGTAATCATGCCCTTTCACACGGCTCGCGATAAATGCATTCAATGCGACTGATAAGATCACACCTAATACGTTCAAGTGGAAATTACCTGTCGATTCGCCTGCGATTGATTGCCCTGAACCGAATAGCTCGATCAGTATGGTTCCGAATACAATGGCGAACACTGCGAGTGACCCAACCAACGAAACCAACAGCAGGTTCATCTTCTTTCTATATTCTTCTTTATTGATCTTCTGTAACTTCATCGACTACTTCCTTATGTAAGTCACCTAATAATTTGCGCATACTATCTACGTAAACATTGGGTCGCTTCAACCCTTACCATCTTGTAATGTGGTCATTCTCTATTTAATACGCAGAGTTCTTCTGGTTGGCGCTATACGCAACTCTATTTGACTTCATTAATAGAAAAGAGTTACATACCGCCACAATTTTGGTTATTCATCAATTCATGTTGATAAAGCCCGTTTCGCTTTATCACATACTGACAAGGTACATTCCATGCGTTCATTTGTATTACGCGCTCGCGCAGCCCCTACAGAGAGCAAACTTATCTTAGAAGGTGTTGGGCAAGATGCTCATACTGAGATTCTGGCTCATACTCTGATGAACACGATCTTCGTTGCTCAATCTCACCGTGAGAATGTCACCGTGCACCTTGTATTAGAAAGTACTAAAGACTTTTCACGTACGATTACATTCGATTCAAACGAGATCACCAATATTGGTGGCTTCCATGAGTCAGCATTGTTGTCTGCGGTAGTAAGAGCGGTTGACGCTTCTCAAGGTATGACAAAAGAACAGACGCGTCAGGTTGAATCGGGTATCACTGTTCGTACTATGAGTTTTGAAAAGCTAGTTAAAGAGCTAGCTGAAGACCACCAGCTCTACATGATGGATAAGAAAGGCGACTTTATCCGTGATGCAGAGATTGCTGAAAACCCATGTTTCCTTCTGACTGACCACATCCCTATGCCGAAGAAAAGCTACAACAGCTTAAAACGTCTAGGAACAGAGAAAATCAGTTTGGGTCCAAATATGCTGTTCGCTTCTCAGTGCGTCGTGTTGATCAACAATGAGCTAGATATTCGCGGTTTCTAGCCTCCGGACTGATAAGCTAAACAAAAAAGAGCTCAACTATGTGAGCTCTTTTTTATTATCTATCTCTTTGTATCAATGGTGTTATCTCATAATCAAGCCTGATTAACCAAAGATGAAGCTGTATAGGAAGCCTGCACCCATCGCCATGCTTAGGATAACGAATAGGAATGCTGCAATCATTTGGTTCTTGAAGATTGATTTAAGCAGGATAACTTCCGTCAAACTTGCACCTGCACTACCAATGATCAATGCCATAACTGAACCCAGCGCCATGCCTTTCTGTACTAGAGCTGCACTTAGTGGGATTACCGCTTCAGCACGAATATACAGTGGAATACCAATCACGGCTGCTACTGGAATCGCATACCACATACCTTCACCAGCGTACTGTGCAATAAGGTCTGTAGGAATGAAGCCGTAGATGAATGAACCAATCGCGATACCCATCATTAGGTAAGGGAAAACTTGTTTAAAATCTTTCCAAGTTGAGAACCAAATTCTCATCCAACGGCTAGGTTCTTTCTTCTCTACGATTTCAGCTGTTGCGCTTCCATCCGCTGAACAGCATGAAACCGTTACTTGTGGCTCTTCTTTTTTAGAATCGCAGCAAGATGTCTCTTTCGCCATTACGGGTGCGGGTTCGCCACATGCACTTGTACCACATGAAGATTCTGCTTTAACCGGTGCTGCTTTCTTAGGAGCAGAGTCACCACAGCTAGTGCCACAGCTTGAAGCTGAACCTGTTGATTCATACGCTTCAGGTTTTACGTAACGCTCAAAGCCAAGCTTCTCAAGTGCGTAACCAGCCACTACAGACACCGTCATTGCTACAAGGAAGTAGAACACAGCAACTTGCCAGCCGAAGGTAATCACAAACAAACCAATGATCACTGGGTTCAATAGTGGACTACCAAATAGGAACACCATCATTGGACCAAAACCCGCTCGTGCACGCAGTAAACCTTTTAGGAAAGGAATCGTCGAACATGAACAGAAAGGTGTAATCGCACCTAGTAGTGCGGCAATCACATAACCCTTACCGTTGCGTGAGCTCAAGATAGATTGAATCTTCTCAGGCGTAAGGAACTCTTGCAGAATCCCAACAATGTAGCTAATTGCCAAGAAAAGGATGATTAGCTCTACTGCTAAGAAAGCAAACATATCAAGCGCGTCTTTTAGCATTGTTAACATTTCATTGCTCATAATTAACTCCAAACTGGATTGAAGGTCGGGCTCTATGAGAAAAGTAACCAACCCTTAATTTCGAATATTCTCGAATTATAGAAATAAACAGCTCCAGAACAAGCATTATTTCGATAAAAATCGAAATGATTTTCGAAAACACAGTTTTTCAATAACTTACACAGACACCGTTTTTAAATTTGAATTCGACATACATTTCGACTAACATCGAAATTAAATCTTGAGGAGTTAATATGAACTTAGAAGTCGTTGCGAAAGCACTTAAAGAGTTGGGGCACCCTATTCGCCTAACCATTTATAAGAGTGTCGTTAAAGCTGGCTACCAAGGCATTGCAGTTGGCGGCCTACAAGAAGAGCTAGGCATTCCCGGTTCTACCTTGTCTCACCACATATCAAGCTTGGCGTCTGCGGGCCTAATCAGCCAAAGACGAGAAGGAAGAACTCTATTCTGCGTGGCGAAGTATGAGTGCCTAGAAGGTGTGATTGATTTCTTACAAGACGAATGTTGCGTAAATGAACAGTGCAACTAATGCACCTTTGAAGCTCGAACAAGTCTGGGCCGAGTATCAGCAAGCATTAAAGTCATTCCTGCATTCAAAGGTCAACAACTCTGCGGATGTAGACGACTTGCTCCAAGATATCTTGATTAAGACCTATCAGAACTTAGATAAGGTACAAGATGCTAGCAGTGTTAAGGCTTGGCTGTTCCAGTTAGCCAACAACACCATTATCGACTTCTACCGTAAGCATGCACGCCAACAACGTGATAGCCAAATTGATGCTGAAGATCTGTGGTTTACCGATTTAGACCACGACTCTGAATTTAAGCAGAAACTTTCATTGTGTATTGAACCTTTTATTCAGGCATTGCCAGAACAAAGTTCATCGCTACTGCTTGCGGTCGACATCAAAGGCCAAAGCCAAAAAGAGATCGCAGAAGCGCAGAACGTCAGCTATTCAACGGTTAAATCCCGCGTGCAAAAAAGCCGTGCTGATCTTAAGAACCTGTTTGAAGAGTGTTGTAACTTGTCCCTTGATCAACAAGGCAATGTGATTGATTGCGAGCTTAAGCCGAACGCCAGCTGCGGCAAGTGTTAATCGTTACATCGAATCCGTTATTTCAATAGAACAAAGCCAGCAATTAATGCTGGCTTTGTTGTTTTCATAATCTGCAAATCACTCTTTACTTAAGCAAATCTAGAGCTTGAGCGAACCGAACTATGCTGCTTCCGCTTTTACCACAGGTTGATAGCGCCCCGGTTTATGATTCATTGCTAGAATCAAGTTGGTGACTATCGCACCAAGCACAGACAGAAGAACCAATGACACATCAACAATGAACAGAGAAAGCACAACAATCGTGCAGTCTAATGCCATCTGAACCTTACCTGCTCGAATTCCAAAACGTTCTTGTAAGAACAACGCCAGAATGTTGAAGCCACCTAAGCTCATCTTGTGACGGAAAATCACCAGCATGCCGGTACCAATCAAGCCACCACCAAGTAAAGCTGCATACAATGCATGAATTTCGGCAATTTGAATCACGTGATACAAGTGATCCACGGCGAACGAAACAATCGAAACCGCGATAAACGTATTGATTGTGAAGCGCCAGCCCATACGAGCAACCGACAAAATATAGAAAGGTAAGTTAAGTGCGAAGAATACTTGGCCAAAGCTCAAATCTGTTACTTTGGTAATGAAGATCGCTAGACCAGCCGTGCCCCCGGTGAGCAAACCGACTTGGTTGAAAAAGATAACGCCGAGTGAAACCAATGCGCTACCTAAGATCAGTGCCAGTAAGTTTTCGCGAAGATTATGATCTTTATCCATGTGAATGACTCTCCCTGAATCTTTTAACATCGCGTTTCAGTAGTCTTGAAACGATTTATGCCCAAATTTACGATGTTTGACAGATAAGTCGAGTGAACGAGCAATGTTGCTTAGTGATTAGTTTGTATATTAGTTTTTACAGCTTTGTGAAACTTTAAATTAAACAGCTAGTTATAAGCCTTAATTTAGACTTTCATTCTTAATTAGATACTTGTTTCTATTAACTAACGAGCTTCAAGTTTTCTTATTTATTGAGCGCGTTTTATACCAATTCCAATCAAGCGACAATCTATGCATAAAACGCATAGACTACATCACAAATGGTCATTTGATACATACCCGACTCATCACTATGATGCGCGACTTCTTACAACATTGAGCGCATGTCAACACCGTATGTTTTCACAATCTCTTTTTGCCCAACTTGCCAGAATGACGTTATTCCTCGTCATTAGTTTGGTTATTGTGCATCACAGTCAGCCATTGATTGATCTCTTGGCTCAGCATGCCGTAAGCAGTGGTTGCCACCAGCAGTC
Source organism: Vibrio sp. 10N.247.311.14 (assembly GCF_041467715.1). NCBI lineage: Bacteria > Pseudomonadati > Pseudomonadota > Gammaproteobacteria > Vibrionales > Vibrionaceae > Vibrio > Vibrio sp. 10N.247.311.14. Next base: position 37,283 of record NZ_JBFSVE010000048.1, on the reverse strand, counting down.
AGGGCATGATCATTCTGGGCACGAACATCACCATGAGATGACTGACCAACACATGTCAGCGCAAGACCACTCACATCACCACCATTAATTTAAGAGTATTAGAATGAGCATTTTCCGTTTTCCTTTACTGGTATGGCTAGGGATAGGCACACTTATTATCAGTCTAGGGATCAGACAATCATTCGGCATTTTCATGATGCCAATTTCAGAGCATTTCGGCACGGGTCGAGAGTTTTTCAGCTTCTCTATTGCTCTACAAAACTTATTGTTCGGTGTGTTCCAACCTTTTGTTGGTATGGCCGCTGACAAATGGGGAGCAAGACGCATCATTATTGCTGGCGCATGTGCTTACGGTTTGGGTTTACTTCTTACCTCAATTTCTACCGAATCGAGCATGCTTTACGTTTCGTTAGGCGCACTGGTTGGTCTTGGCTTGAGTGCGACAAGTTACGTGATCGTGCTTGGCGCAGTAGCGAAAGTTGTACCAGCAGAGCACGCGGCTAAGGCGTTTGGCTTAACCACGGCTGCAGGTTCATTTGGTATGTTCGCGGTAATTCCGGGCGCACAATACATGCTGAATGAATTTGACTGGCAGAGTGCGATGCAAGTGTTTGGCGTACTGTGTTGTTTGATGATCTCTTTTGCGCTGTTCATGCGAGCGCCTAAAGCAGCCTCAAACAAACAAGCGCAAGCTGAAGAGAACCAAACACTCAAAGAAGCGTTGTCTGAAGCGTTTGCTCACAAAGGTTACTGGTTGATTCACGCGGGCTTCTTCGTGTGCGGTTTCCACGTAATGTTTATCGCAACGCACTTACCGAGCTATTTAGCAGATAAAGACCTACCCGCGAGCAGCGCTGCGATGGCACTGGCTTACGTTGGCATCTTCAACATCTTTGGGTCTTACTTCTGGGGTGTAATGGGCGACAAGTTCAGCAAACGCCACGTTATGTCTGCACTGTACTTAGTGCGTACTGTGGTTATCGGTGCGTTTGTGACTCTGCCTGTGACTGAATCAACCGCGGCTATCTTCGGTGCGGCCATTGGATTCTGTTGGTTGGGTACAGTTCCGCTAACGTCTGGTTTAGTTCGTCAGATCTTCGGTGCCCGTTACCTATCAACGTTGTACGGCTTGGTATTCTTTACTCACCAAGTGGGTAGCTTCTTAGGCGCTTGGGTGGGTGGTCGTATTTACGATTACTACGGTTCTTACGAGCCAATCTGGTGGTCAACGGTGGTGCTGGCATTTGCAGCAGCACTTATCCATTTACCAATCAATGACAAGCCCATTGAGCGACTGAAATTGGCAATGGCTTAACGTTTTATGCTGACTCCCCCACTAGCGTAAACAAGTCGTTCCAATAAAGCGAGTGAGTATTGAAAGGAAGCATCCTGAGATACTCACTCGCTTTTTTGTTGGTCGTTATAGTAGAAATTATAACTAGCGAAACTGGCATAAAGCTCACTGAATAATAAGACTATTATTTTAGTTTTCATTTATAGTATCCACCCGCTCCTTTAAAACTAATCCGCAGGCTTATGGAATACATAGATCAGACTGTCCTTATCGCAATGACACTCATTTTTGTCGGCTCGTTTGTGCAAACCGCAATCGGCTTTGGTTTGGCCATTGTTGCAGCCCCACTGCTGTTTTTGGTCTCTCCAGATTATGTGCCTGCGCCTATCTGTTTGATCGGTCTGTTTATCTCGTTATTCAACGCTTTTAAACATAGAGCAAATATCTCTATTGGCGGATTAAAAATCGCATTGCTGGGCCGTATTCCTGGGTCACTGGCAGGTGGTGCTTTGTTGGTGATGGTTTCAACGAGCGTGTTATCACTATGGTTGGGCTTATTGGTAGTATTTGCCGTGATTGTTAGCCTACTGCCCTTTAGACTCGAACCAACCCCAACTAAGATGGGTATTGCAGGGTTCTTCTCTGGGTTCTTTGGCACCAGTTCTGGTATTGGTGGTCCACCGATGGCACTGCTACTCCAACACCAAGATGCCAATCAGCTTCGTGGTAACCTTTCTGCGTTTTTCGTGTTTAGTTCGATCATTTCGTTGGTTGTACAGATCCCAATTGGCTTCTTCACGCTACACCACTTGATCATCACTATACCTTTGCTGCCTGCTGCTTGGTTGGGTTACAAAGTGGCGTTAATGACGACACAAAGCATCCCTAAAGAGAAGATACGCATTGGTTCATTACTGCTATGTTCTCTCAGTGGCTTTACGGCAATCTGGCAGGGTTTAGCTGGCTAGTTATTGGCGATAAAGACAAGAAGAAGAAAGACATCTTAGAAAACCAACACAAACACCCAGTAGATAAAAGGACGCTCTATGACTTACGACGAATTCAACGCATTCTGCGAGTCACTGCCTGCAACCAGTTATGTGATGCAGTGGAATAACTCGCACGTTTGGAAAGTGGGTGGCAAGGTGTTTGCGATTGGTGGTTGGGGACCGAAAGATGAGCCTGCGTTTATCTTCAAGGCGTCCGATCAGAATTTCGACTTTCTCAAAGAAGAGCCGGGCTATAAACCCGCACCCTACTTTGCTTCACGCGGTATGAAATGGATTCAGCTGTTTGAAAGCACGCCACAAAGGGATGAGGAGCTGAGATACTATCTCATTGAGTCACACCGAATTGTGTCCTTAGGTCTAACCAAAAAGAAGCAAGCAGAGCTAGGGCTCAATCAGTAGCGTTTATTACGTACTGCTAATCTGAGCCCTTCTTTTGCAGTGAGGACGGATCCCTAAGAAGTCTGTTTCAAAAATGCAGGTAAATAGCGTTCTATTTTTTGCTCTGAGATAAGCGGCACCAATAAATAGATCAAACCCGCAAAGGCAATAGATCCGGCTAAGTCTTCTGGTCGATGCATGCCAAGCCAAACACGGCTATAGGCGACACCACCAGTCCAAACCAGTAAACCGCCGACTAGATAAAAGCGTTTCGCCTCTAGGAGAAGACCACCAAAGAACGCCAAACACACACCGACGAAAATCATATGTCCAGATGGGAAAGAGTAGTCAGTTTCACCCAACCAGTGACGCGTTCGCCACTCGCTCACCTTATCTTCTACTGACTCAATGGCCACGTTCTTTTCTTCTAGTGGCAGTTCATAAAACAGCTCCGGCATATCAACCACTTCTTGGGTAACTAAGTACTCAGTATATGGGCGTGGACTCTCCGTTTTTGATTTAAGGAATGTCTTTGCTGCAAAGCTTAACACCAATAAAATACCAAGCTGCAAACAAAGGCTCACTAGCTTTGCTTTTGAGAACTTTAATGTCAGCACCAACAAAGAGAGAATCGCGAGTGTGATTAGGAACCCTTGATTACCCGCTGAATAAGTCACGAATGTCATCACAGCACCATAGAAAGGCAAAACAGCACTTCCAAGGTCGAAGTCAGATCCAAAGATCAAAAAGGGTATGAGGGAATACAAACTTAGAACGAGCAGTAATAAGCCTTTGGATTTGTTAGAGAACAGAGAAGTCATGGCTAAGATCTTTTAGATAAAGTGGTCGGATGCTATCGCAGCTTAGCATCGTCAATATCAATTTTATGTCAAAACGGTCAGTCAGCCGTCATGGTGTAACAATATTCGATTAATGGACCTCTTGAGTATTGATTCGGTGAACAGCCACGCCAGCACCAATAATGTTCAACATCCATTTATGTTCATAGAGATAGCAAAAACCACTGAAACCAGACGAGACAAAGGCATCATCCCATTAACAGACTACCGGACGCGTTCTGCTGATAAAGTGAACACTTACCGGATTATAAGGCCAGAATCTTAAAAACTTTGCTGTCAGTCCTTTAAATCCACTATTGAAAGGATTACCATCTGGTCTGCTTTCAAAAGCAAAACAGATTATTAATTTTTATTCTCAGGGCGGGGCGAAATTCCCCACCGGCGGTATGTCCTTAGCAAAATCTAAAGATAAGCCCGCGAGCGCTCGATTCGTCGAGGTCAGCAGATCTGGTGAGATGCCAGAGCCGACGGTTATAGTCCGGATGAGAGAGAATGAAAACACACTCGTTTAAGTTGGAAAGGCGCACTTATCTATTGGGTTGATGCCTCCAACTCAGACGGGTGCATTTCGTTTTGGATAAAACCATAATGAGCTAATACCAATCACAGTAAATAAATGATCAGAGATAGCGCAGGAAAAACGCTTGAGAACAAGGCAAAATTTTTCGATAAGTAGTTATTCTACAGTCAAAAATTTTAACGCCGTTATCAAGAGTTTTAACCAGCTAGAATGACCAGTTGTTTACTACGATTGGTACAGATCGACTTGTAATGAGTTGGCTTTGTCGTGCTCGGTTGAGATCCCTCATACAGCCCTGATTCTGGTGATATTTTAGGAGTTTAACCATGAATCAGTCTTCACTACTTGCCGAATTTGGCGAACCAATCACTCGCGTTGAAAACGCACTGCAAGCTCTACGCGAAGGTCGTGGCGTACTTCTACTTGACGATGAAGATCGTGAGAACGAAGGCGACATCATCTACTCAGTAGAACACCTGACGAATGCTCAAATGGCGCTTATGATCCGCGAATGCAGCGGCATTGTGTGTCTGTGTCTAACTGACGAGCAAGCGAACCAACTTGAACTTCCACCTATGGTTGTTGATAACAACAGCGCAAACCAAACTGCGTTTACCGTCACTATCGAAGCGAAAGTTGGTGTAACAACAGGTGTTTCTGCCGCTGACCGTGTAACAACGATCAAGACAGCTGCAAATCCAACAGCTAAGCCTACTGACCTTGCTCGCCCTGGCCACGTATTCCCATTGCGTGCTCGTAAAGGTGGTGTACTTGCTCGTCGCGGCCACACAGAAGGTACAGTAGATCTTATGCAAATGGCTGGTCTTCAATCTGCCGGTGTACTTTGTGAAGTAACCAATCCGGATGGTACGATGGCAAAAGCGCCAGAGATCGTTGCTTTCGGCAAACTACACAACATGCCAGTACTGACCATTGAAGACATGGTGATGTACCGCACTGAGTTCGACCTTAAGCTTGCATAACGTTTAGCCCTCAATGCTAAACACTTAGTCGTTAAGTCAACTACACTGCGAAGTGAACATTGAAAGGCCTCACTCTTACTGCTTTTAGAGTTAAAGCATATAGGGTGAGGCCTTTTTAATTTCCGTAGCTTGAAACGAGCCTGAAATGGATCGCCAAAGTGTCTCTACTTACCGAAACCTCCCCAACCTATCGTTAGAAAAGCGTAACCTCTCAAAAAATCCTGCAAAATATGAGAAACATTCACTCGAATGGTGAAGTCATGCACCATGATTGATCATCCATAATTTGAGAAAAATCATAAATCAATGAAATATAACACTTATTTATTTTGGCATGGTGTCTGCACTACCACTAAGTAGGTATACAAATATTAGGAGTTGAATATGTTTGTAGTTATTTCAGTGGGTTTATCCCTATTAGTACTTGCAGCCCTGTTTCATTTCTCAAGGAAGAGACAAACAGCGCTATCACACAGGTTTGAAACCTTAGTTCTGCTTAGAGAGTTATTGTTGTTATCACGCAAACACCGCGCGGCAACGCATTACGCTCTGGCGTATAAATTGTCTAGCGACTCGATTCGTAAAGTGAACGAGATTTACGACAACATACTTGAGGTATCTGAGCTGCTTCAATCCCATGTGTCGTTTGACAGCCGCCCTATGTATCGCATCTATCACCTCAAGCTCATCGCTATGCACAGCGACTGGCAAAACCGTAGCTTGGTGCGTAACCAATCGATTCATGGCAAAACAATTCGCCATAGCATGTTCTTGATGGATGAAGTAATGATCATCTGGCTAATTCAGTCTGAGCGTGAAGACATGAGCCGTGAGTACCACATGAATTGGCAACAGATCTTAGATTGCATGGAGATCCTGACCAAATTACGAATGTGTATCCCTGATATGGAGAAGCCTGAGGAGTACGCGAGATTCAAATTCTACGCCTCTCAGACACACAGAAAACTCAACCAGTTATCGATTATCTGCCCTCTTAGTAGTGGGTCACCGGTTTGTACGCGAGCGATGCATGCACTCTCAGAGATCGCATCAAGTAACGAAGCGACCCAACCGGCAGATAGCATGTACGAATTAACCAGTGATATCTCTAGCGTCGTGTCGCAAGTTTACGACCAAGTATTATCCGACATTACGAGAAGCTTGTATCAGCCTTTACCAGACGTAAACGAAAAGGTAATAAATACCCGATTATCCGTACATCATTACATGTAAAGACTTCGTGAGAGGAGAGCGTGCTGGAACTCTGAATTATTGAGTTCAAATCCGATATCACCATTGATATCGGATTTTTGTATTTATGAGCTTTTAAAATTCTATCGCTATGTATCATTGCCTATGAAGTTTCAAACATCGCCAGATTTGATATCGCTAGACCAAGCTTCTGCGGCAAAATCAATGAACTGACGAACAACCGGCAGCTGATAACTACGAGACAAATACACCGCCCACAGCACACTACTCGGTGAAACAAACTCATCCAATATTCGTATCAATTTGCCATTCGCAATCAGTGGGTTGGCTAAGTCACAAGGTAAACGAACTACCCCTTTCCCGTGCTGTGCGGCACGAGTTAGCACTCCAACATCATTAGCCTTGATAGTGCCAGACACCTCAACCGAATAGTGTTGATTGTCCTTAACAAAATCCCACTTAGAAACATTCAAGTGACGAAAACAATTGTGTTTTCGAAGCGCCTCGACCGTTTCAGGTTCACCATGTTTGTCCAAGTAGGCTTGCGAGGCACACACCACTGAATCAATAACCATTAGCTTTCGTGCAATCAAGCTATCGTCAGGTTGATCGGTATAACGAAGTGCAATATCGATCCTCTCATCCACCAGCTGAGTAAAGCGGTCTGAGGCAAACAGTTCGACCGTGATATTAGGGTGGCGCTCGGTGAACTGCTCGACCACATCCAACAACATATGCTGAGTTAACCCGATGGGGGCTGCAATTCGAATGGTTCCAGAAAGATCATCGGTTTGATTGAGTGACGTAATTTCTAACTCAGCGGTCTCATGGAGGATTTTCTCACAGCGCTGCAGAGCGATTTCCCCTGCCGCCGTCAAGCTCACCTTTCGAGTCGTCCTATGTAATAGCCTCTGCTTCAGCCACCCTTCTATCTCTTGAACATGACGTGAAACCTGCAACCGACTCATGCCCAAATGCTCAGCTGCTTGGGTGAAGCTGGCACAATTTGCGACTTCAACAAAGCTACGCATCGCCGTCAATCTATCCATCACACTTTCCCTTATCCACTGAACCAAGCCTATTAGTTAACCATATAGATACAATCTACATCATTTTACGATATTTATTGCAATCTAGTGAGCTATTAGACTGCAATGGCTGTCGAGAAACAGACTCAATAAATTAGATAATTGGAGAAACATTATGAAAATTGCAGTATTAGGCGCATCAGGTTGGATTGGTAGTCACATCGCTCAAGAAGCTCAAGCTCGCGGACACGAAGTCGTTGCTGTTGTAAGAGATGCAAGCCGTGTAGAAATCAGTGATGTTGAGGTTCGTTCATTTGATTTACAAGATGAAACAGACAGTCTAACGGATGCTTTCTCAGGCGTTGATGCGGTTATTGCTTCGATTGGCGGACGTGCTCTAGGCAATCACGACATCGTAAAAAGTACAGCAACTAAGCTGCTTGATACACTGCCAAGCATCGGTATCGATCGCCTACTTTGGGTTGGCGGAGCTGGCTCATTAGAAGTAGCGCCAAACGTACCGCTAGTGACTGTTCCTGACTTCCCTGCGGATTACAAAAATGAAGCGCTAGCACAGGGCGAAGCTCTTGAAGTGTTCAAGCAATCTAATAGCGAAGTTAACTGGACGTTCGTTAGCCCTGCCGCAGAAATATTCCCGGGCGAGAAACTATCGACCTACCGCACTGGTGGCGATCAACTGCTCACCGACGAAGATGGTAACAGCAAAATTTCAGTCAGCGATTACGCTATTGCGATGATTGATGAACTCGAAGCTGGCAAATTCCCACGCCAACGTATTGGTGTTGCGTACTAGTCAGATCATATATAAAAACTAAAAAAAGCCGCTTGTTCAAAACAATGCGGCTTTCTCATCTTTTACTGAGCATTCCTTTAATCCAATGGCAGATGCCCTGTTTTCACTAGGATAACCGTCTCTTCTTCCACATAAGGAAAATGCTCACTCATGTGTGGGCTGCGCATCCATGTGTGTTTTGGATACTCACCATGTTCGTCTTTAAAGGTGCCAGAAAGTACAAATATCTCTTCACCGCCAAAGTGGTGATGCGGCTGAAAACGTTCGCCAACCGGCCACTTCACTAACGCGACATGCTCGTGTTCGAACTCATGCAGTGGCATCACTTGTAAGCCGCCAATACCCTGAAGCCATTCTGTTTCCAAAGTATTAATACGAACTTGAGTTAAGTCTCTCGCGTCAAACTGGTTGAGCTTAACCAAGATCGTACAGCCATTTTTGCTGGATGGGGAATGCGCGCTGCCCGGCGGATTACGGATATAAGTGCCCGCTGGGAAATCTCCGGTTTCATCAGAGAACACACCCTCTAATACGAAGATCTCTTCACCTTGCGGATGTGGGTGCTCAGAAAACGAAGAGTCAGGATCGTATTTCACCACGCTAGTCGTGTGACCTGATTCTTTCTCTTCTCTTTCTAGGGGCTTACGCCACACTCCTTTGGCAGGGCTTGCAACCCAATCTTGTTTATCGGTTTCGATAACCAATCTCTTTGAAAAGTCCATGTTGAGCATAATGACGACCTTACTCTAAATATTGTTTTAATTATGATTGTCTTTCTAGCTTCTATTCTACGCGAATACTCATCAAGGAGGCCATCTCGCTGCTATTTTGCCTGCGCGACAGCCACCTAAAAAGAATCCTGATTAATTGCGGCCAGCGATCACGCCACCATCAAACATCCCAGATTGCACCCGTTACCCAATCGGCACTGTCAGACAATAGGAAAGAGATGCTGTTTGCGATGTCTTCCGCAAACCTACTCGACCAATCGGATGGAATGCGTTGAAGCCTTCTAGCGCTTGGTCCACTTCTTCAGGTTTAATGAAAGATTCGTAGATTGGCGTTTTAACAACAGCAGGAGAAACCGCATTCACTCGAATGTTGTGGTCCGCAAGCTCCATCGCCATGTGCTGTGTTAATGCGTGCAAGCCAGCTTTTGCCATTGAGTACGCAGAAGATGGCGTCGCTTTGATTGCTTGCTTACCCCACATAGAACCAACGTTAACCACACTGCCACCGCCATTCTTGATCATCAATTTGCTTATAGCTTGAGTGATGAAGAAGGTTGCTTTATTAAGCTGCATGTACTGCTCGTAATCAGATTCTTGGTGCTCGATAAACGCTTTAGGGTTGAAGTAACCCGCAGCATTCACAAGATAACCAATACCTTCATCTAACGACTCTAGATGCGTTATAAGACGAGACACACTTGCATCATCATAAAGGTTAGCTTGCCAACCTGAAGCGTGACCTAACGATTGCAATTCTGCCACTGCTTTATCTAACTTAGTTGGGTTATTGCCGACAACCAACACATGGATATTTTGAGCGACTAATTGCTTCGCTGTTTCAAAGCCCATACCGCTTGTGCCACCGATTACTACTGCAATACCATTTTTAGTGAAGTTCATTTTGTTATCTCCTAAGTCATGTGAACGTGGTAATCTTAGGCTTTGAACTAACACTATGAATAGTAAGTACAAATCGGTTAGGTAGGTACTTATTGGTACATCTTTATGAAAAATCAGGAAAACTTTTTTTCAAGAAAATCGGCACCAGAGCGCTCGGCTCGCATGGTAGAAACCATCTACGGCTGTAAATGGTCGCTAACGGTTTACCAATTACTGGCAAATGGCATTAAGCGCCCTGGTGAAATGGTGCGCTCGGTCGAAGGGTTATCGACCAAGGTATTGAATGAATGCTTGAAGCGAAATGTGGAGTTTGGGATTTTAGATAAGCAGATGTTCAACGAACTGCCACCAAGAGTTGAATACCAAGTGACGCCGTTCGGCGAGAAGTTCTTGTTGATTCTAGACCAGCTGGAAAACCTACAAAACGAAATCGACGAGATGTAAGTTTGAGCCAGTCCAACTATTGCCAAAAACAGCAGACAGAAAAAGGAAGGCAACAAGCAGCACTTAGCTCACTGGCATTTGCTCAAAGCGACCTTTTACAAAATCAATGAAGGTTCGAATTCGACTTGGTTGATAGCGGTCTCGATGGTAGATCGCTGAAAAGTCCACTTTAGGTACTATCCACTCATCAAACACTTGCAGCAGTTGCCCGTCGTTGAGTTCTTGTAAGCAATAGATAGTTGGAACACGAATAATTCCGTTGCCCGATTTCGCGCCCTGTACTAACACTCGCCCATTCTTACATTGCAGCCTACCCGTGACATGAACATCGACTGTTTTCTTGGTGTCATCCAAAGCTTGAAAGCTCCACTTACGCACAGACCCCGTTAAGCAGTCATGGTGAATGAGATCTTTAGGATGGCTTGGCTTCCCTTTGCGAGTGAAATACTCAGGGCTCGCGAGTGTTCCCATTTCAATATCCAATAGCTTTCTTGCGATAAAGCCCGCGTCTTCTAAGCTCCCCATACGAAAAGCGATATCAAAGGCGTCTTCAATCAAATCGACTCGGTTACTACTGAAATCAAGGCTGATGCTGATGTCTGGGTAGAGCTGCATAAACTCATTGACCAAATCCGCGATGATCACTTCACCCAAATAACCGCCAACACAGTTTACTTTTATGTCGCCACGTACTTCTTCGACATCATCCACAGCAGCAATCAGAGCTTGGTCTATATTATCTAAGGCTTGTTCACATCTCGCGTACAGATCTTGCCCAGCGTGAGTCAGCCTTAAGGTTCGAGTAGTGCGGATAAACAGAGTCACTCCCATTTGCTTTTCTAGGCTACTCACTTGGCGTGATACGTGAGAGCGTGACACATCCAGCTCCTCCGCCGCTTTGGTGAAGTTACCTAAACGAGCGATAAGCACGAAAGAACGAATATCAGACAGGTTAATTTGATTGAGCATGGCCGCCAGCTTACTTGTGAAATTTAAAAAGCATGAAGTAATAAAATGAACGCACTTATTGTTGCACCACAGCAACAGTGTTTCAAGTAAAGCGCTATATATCAACAATGCTATTTTCCTTAATATACCTCCATCGCAACGAAGCAAGGCAACAAGCACTTGATTCGAATGCACTTAAACAATACGTCGTAGCCAACCGACGCAATAAAAGTACAGAGGAAATAAAATGAAAAAACTAATCGTAATTACAGGTGCAAGCTCTGGTATTGGTGAAGCAATCGCTCGTCGTCTAAGCGATGAAGGTCACCCTCTGCTACTTTTAGCTCGTCGTATTGACCGCCTTGAAGCGCTGAATCTACCAAACTCACTGTCAGTGAAAGTAGACGTAACAGACAAAGCATCATTTGATGCAGCAATCGCACAAGGTGAAGAGAAATTTGGTCCTGTCGATGCACTTATCAACAACGCTGGCGCAATGCTTCTTGGTCAAATCGATACTCAAGACGCACAAGAGTGGAAGACAATGTTCGATGTGAACGTAATTGGTCTTCTAAACGGCATGCAATCTGTACTTGCTCCTATGATGGAACGCAACACAGGTACTATCATCAACATCAGCTCAATTGCGGGTAAGAAAACATTCCCAAGCCACGCTGCTTACTGTGGTACTAAGTTCGCGGTACACGCTATCTCTGAGAACGTTCGAGAAGAAGTAGCAGCTTCAAATGTTCGTGTTACTACTATCGCACCGGGTGCTGTTGAGACTGAGCTTCTGTCTCACACTACATCTCAAGAGATCAAAGACGGTTACGATTCTTGGAAAGAAGACATGGGCGGCGTATTGGCAGCTGACGATATCGCTCGCGCTGTATCATTCGCTTACCAACAACCACAGAACGTATGTATCCGTGAGATCGCTCTAGCACCAACTAAGCAACAGCCATAGGCTTTACGCAATAACAAACATCACGTCATAATTGACATTGAATAAAGAAGGGACCTGTAACTAGAAATAGATTGCAGGTCCCTTCTTTATTTGCTGCTTGTTCGCTGAAAACACGTTTTTGTATCTCTGTCAGAACTGCTCTCTACCCTGTCTCTACCATTGCGTTTCGCTTGATACAAACAGTCGTCGACTTCAAAAATGACTTTTCAGTTTTTGAGACACTTTTAGCAAGCGCCTTTTTGAAACGGTCGGGTTAATAAACCTTGTAAGTAATCGCCAGTAAAAATTAATGTTGTCCCATTTCCGTCGTGGAATTAAGTGAATATGAGCATGAGGAATATGCTGTCCTGAATATGTTCCATTGTTTACCACCAATGTATAATCATTGACATCATCAAATGCCTCGATAACTCTCAGCCCCAACTTCTTAGCGAACAAGAACAACTCCTTGTATTCATCATCATTTAGCTCTTCAAGATGAGAAACGTGACTTCTACTGAGAATAAGTAAGTGACCTTCCGTTATCGGATGTATGTCAAGTACAGCTCTCAAACTGTTAGACTTCGCAATGAGGAAATGAGCAGATTGATCACGATTAATCTGACAAAAAATACATGATTGAGTAGCGTTAAAAACTTTATTCATTGGCTTTCAACAGCTCCATAATGGCTCTACGATCTAACTTTCCACTACTGTTTGTAGGAATCTTATCTAAAAAAACGATGGTATCGGGCACCATATATGTAGGTAGCGACGAACGACAAAGTTCAACTAGATCCTCTGCACTAAAGCCAAGCTCGTTATGACACAAAGTTAAACCAGTACACACCTTTTCTCCATAAGGGTACGGAACGACTACGATCCTATCTGAAGCAGTAAAACGACGAATCAATGATTCAATTTCTTGTATCTCTATACGATAGCCTCTGAGCTTGACTTGATGATCGACACGTCCATGGAAGTACATTACGCCACTAGAGTCATAGCTCGCCAGATCTCCGGTCTTATAAAGCCGTTGAACAACGCTATCATTCCATGGTGACCATTCTATAAAAACTTGGTTTGTTTTATCACTATCTGTCCAGTACCCGTCTACAACCTGAGGGCCAGTCAAATAAAGTTGCCCCACTTCACCAAACTCGGCAGGGAGCAGCTCATCATTCAAAATAACGCAGCGGTTTTGGCCAAAAGGCTTTCCAATTGGGACTATTGGATGCGCTGCTTCATCGTCTCTATTAACCCTAAACAAAGTAAACGCAATTGTTGCTTCTGTTGGCCCATACAGATTGTCCAATGTTGAGTTTTCAGCCAAACAACTCCAGTCTTCAACAACATTGTCCGTTAAAGCCTCACCGCAAAAAAGGCTGTGTTTCAATGTTGGCATCTTTTCAAACTGAAAACGTTCTCCCATTGCCTGCTTCGCAAATGTCACCATTGATGGCGTGGAAAACCAGACTGTTAACTTGTGGGTGTTAACAAACTTAGTCGGAAGCAATTTATCAAACTCAGTGGCTGCATATAGGCACCCACCAGTGGTCAAACATACAAAAATGTCATGAACCGATAGATCAAACGTAAAATCGAAAAACTGACTATGTCTATCTAGATGATCGAAGTTGTACAGTGAAGTAATGCCATCTAAATAACTAAGTAAGTTCTGCTCATTAACTGGTACGCCTTTTGGTAATCCTGTACTACCTGAAGTGAACATTAGATAAACATAAGAACTCTGCAAATTATCAAACTTTTGTTCATTGCAACCTGAAGTAAGATCACTACGCCTAGAACCTATTTTGAAAATCTTATCCTCATGGATATCTATCGCTAAATCATATGAACGAATAATTTTCAGCTTCCTATCACACAAAGGTAATAGAGACTCTAGTAAGTCAATGCTTTCTTCATCGACTAATAAAGTACTGCATCCGCTCGTACGAATAATCGAGGCAATTTTTTCAACAGGAAATGTATTGTTGAGAGGAATGTAAGTTATTTTAGATAACGTGCAAAAAACTAAATGCATAGTTGTGCTTATTCACAGACAACTTAGATAAGTTGTCTGTCCTTCTTAATAGCTGTGACATTGTTAGTTCCGTCTAATTTAGATTATTTATGCGCTTGCAGACACTCGTTTAGAGTAAGCAGTGTTAGAAGACTTATCTTTCTCTGTTAATTTACTTTCAATGATGACCTCATAAGGTAAATTCAAGTTAAGTAAGTGTTCATAACGCTCTTCAATTTTATCCCTTTTGAGCTTTAATGTAGGCGTTAGCAAGCCATTCTCAATACTCCAGGGCAGCTCAACTAAAATCAGGTGATCTAGCCGCTCATGAGCTTCTAATTCTCTGTTTACTTTCCTTAAAGTAGCTTTAAGTTCTTTTCGTACATGCGCAGCGGTACTAGGTGTGCCTTCGCCTAAAACAATTAATGCAATCGGTTGTTTTCTACCAATTCCCATAACACACACTTGTTCAATATCTGGATTCCTACCTAAGCTGCTTTCAATGGGTACAGGTGAAACGTATTTTCCTTTACTCGTCTTAAACTGTTCTTTTACTCGTCCAATAATTCGCCACGAGCCATTAGCATTAAGCTCGGCTTTATCACCCGTCTTAAACCAACCCTCTTCAAAAGCGGCTTTGGTGGCTTCTTCATTTGCGTAATATCCCGAGAAGACAGCATCCCCTTTGATCAGAACTTCACCTTCTTCAGATAATTTCATTTCGACACACGGTTGAGGCGTTCCAATTGTTCCAAGGTGCTCGAAATCAAAAGGGACATTGCTACACGATAGGCCTGACGTTTCTGTCATCCCCCAACCTTCACCGATACTAATACCGATCTTATGGAACCACAGAAGCACTTCTGGGGAAATAGGTGCACTACCAGACCCAAATAAAACCGTGTCTTGAAGTCCTAGATTTTCACGTATTTTACGCGCAACAATTTGGCCAATAATCGGGATTTTTAGTAGTAGCTGTAAACGATTATTTGGCATCTTCGCCAAGATTTTAGACTGGAACTTAGTCCATAGTCTTGGTACTGAGAGGAAAGCAGTTGGGCGAGCATATTTAACATCTTCAATGAAGGTATCAATTGATTCAGTAAAAAACACTTCAGCTGGATTATAAATCGATGGAAGTTCAACCACACAACGCTCAGTGATATGAGCTAATGGCAGATAAGACATAACGCGAGTTTCCCCCGGTTGAAAAAATATCTCACTGCCAGATGTTGCTGACGACGCAACGTTTAAATAACTAAGTTCAACTCCCTTTGCCAAACCAGTGCTACCAGAGGTGTAGATGATCGAAAACGTATCGTTAAGGCTGGGGATGTTAATATTTTCAAGTGGCGTTAACATCGGCAACCAAGCACGCCAATCAAGCTTACAATCAACTTTAGCACTAGGCATTGCTATGGTAATTAATGAATCAGGTAAAGCTTTGCTGAGCTCTTTGGAATCATCAAGCTTGCCAATAAACATCGCTTTAGCGCCACTATGTTCCAACACGTACTTTATGTTGTCTGAACTTGCTGTTGGGTAAATCGGGACACTAATCAGACCAGCCATCATTATTGCTAAGTCACATATGTACCACTCAGCCGAATTTTTAGCGATGATGGAGACTTTGTCCCCCTCGACTAGTCCATTGTCAACTAAACCTTTTGCGACTTTCCGTGCCGCGATATCTGCCTCACACCATGTATAAGTATGCCACTTACGATCAACAGGTTGATGAAGCCACACTTTGTCAGGGTGCTTTTTAACATTAGCTTTCAACTGTTCTAACGGCGTACAGTAAGTTGTCATAGTTTAACTTTCCTTAGTTATTAAACGGTTTCAGACCTTAAATTCAACAACGCTACAGCACTTCGATAAATTCAAGCTCCCCAAAAAAGGTGTAAATTTAACCACCACTTGGTCAGACCACATTAATTTTTATTAACATTTGAGCAACAAATACTTATCATCTAGTTATTAAACTGAGATATGAGACAGCAACACTTAGCCCGACAAATGATTATTTTATAAATTAGAAAGGTCATTTACAAAATGGTGAGGTAACTTCGGAGTACATTTGTTGCCCGAATATATTACTGTTAATTCAACAACCGTAAGCGCTAAATCTATAGGGTGCCTATTTTTATCAACACGTCTGTCGTATATCACGGTAGTCTTTGCAATCGTGAACTTACCTATGATGAATTAACTTAATCTCCCCCATTTAACTGATGGGGAAACAGTTGAAATCGACGTTTACCTACTTCTTTAAAAGTGTGTCATTGAATAGATGTCGTTTGACAAACATATTTATTACGCAGCAGAAAAAGCAAGCTTTCTATATAAGCGCTAGAGGAACTTTTGATACCAGTAAGCGAGCATGGCTGAAGAGACGTTACTATGTTAAACCTTCCCAAAATGAAGGTATGAAATTTTTTTATCAAAACGTTTGCTCTTCTCTGATTGTTGTTCGGCGACTAAACCCTACAACTTACTATCGTTTATTTTAGTTTCAGCAAGCCATCAATAAACTAAAAAGCGCCACTACTTACCCAGTAGTGGCGCTTTTGTTTTTATTAAGTCTAGCTACAAGCAGTAACCGTGATTAAAACTCAACGCGGTAAACTGATGTGCTGCCGCTCACTTCATTGCCGACCGCGATAAAGTGGTTACCAGAGCGAGTGAAATACTTGATTGATTCTGGACCTAAGTCACCCGCTTTCGAGTTGTAAGTATCGTTGTCGCAATCACCGTCTTCATCAACCTTGGTGCACACTGGCTGAGTAAAGTCGCGGTTGTTTAGATAGCTGATGAAACTTGTACTCTTAGGCTGCGTTACGTCGTAAACCATGATGCCACCTTGGCGCTCAAGTCCAATAAAGGCATAGTGCTTGCCGTTGATTTCAGCCACTTCGATCGCTTCAGGTTCTACGCCTTTATCATCACTACGATCGTCACCGCTTTGGTTGTTATCATTGGTGCTGTTGAAGTTTGCAGGATCTTGCTCAAGTACGATTCGAGCAAAATCATCACCGTTATCAAACACTAACTCGCCTGACTCATCCCAGATAGAGAACGAGCGGCTGCCGAATGCTTGAACCTTTTGGTCAGCAGCGAGTGTCCCTTGTGGCTTAATCACTTTAAGACGTACAAGTTGCTTGTTGTCTTTCAATGCGCCAGCTAATGGGTGGTTAGCGTCAACGTCTAACTTCTTGCCGCGTACTTCATCGACATACGCGATACAAAAGTCTTTTTCTGTGGTGTAGTTTTCGGTGTCTTGATAATCGTCACCGTCCCACTCAAAACCTTTCTCATCACACATTTTTTGCGTGGTCTTGATGCCATATTCACGACCATCACCTTCGTTCGCAGTCACGATGTAGGTGTTGCCCTCAACACTGTAGCTAGTGATGCTATCTGGCATGTAGAGACCTTCTAACATTGCGTAGCTTTGTAGGTTACCGATGTTTTTATCTTTATTTGACGCGTCTAGCTTAGCGCTATCCCAAGGCTTTCCGCCTAGTCCAAGAATCGCATCCACTTGTGCACTCGCCACATCAATCGCGGCCAAAGCGTTGTTCTCTTGAAGGGCAACGTAGAGTTTTCCGTTATCAGCAAACGTTAGGTATTCCGGTTCTAGATCTTGAGCAACGGTTGCATTAGGCGCCGAGATTCGAACCTTGTCGGTCAATTCTGCATGGCGAGGCTGACCTTGATTAAATGCCTTGAAATCGATTTGAGTGACTGTCGCTTGCAGAGGACCATTGGCTAAATCAACCAATGTCACTGAACCTTCAGGATCAATGCTGTAATCCGCATTCGGCTCACCTTCATTTGCAGAGGCAATGTAGCGACCATCTTTCGAGAAGCTCACCATGTCCGGTAATGCACCAGCCGCATAAGTAGTGATCAGCTCTAACGTGTCTGAACGATAAAGTGCAATGATGCCGTTTTGTTGCTTGTCAGTATTTTCAATCGCGACAGCAACTAATCCTTGATGAGTCGACACACTGTTCGCTGCACCAATATCAATACCAGAAGCTGCAGCCGCTGATTGAAGATCAATCGAATCCGAAGATGTTGGTTCGCTAGCTGAGTTCATTGATAAAACATCAACTTTCTGAGCTTGAGCGTTCACAACATAAAGCTTGTCGGTACATGAATCGTAGCTGACGATTTCGGCTGCAGAAGTATCAAACGGGGCGTCAGCAATTGAACGGCCAACTAGGCTGATTCCAGTTACCTCAGCATTGGAAGCGCTTGGCTGCTCGATGGATTGGCATTGAAGGCTAAAAGCATCAAGTGATGTTTGAGATGGCGTAGCAGTCGTTGGTGATGTTGGTTGAGAACAGCCTACTAGAGCAGAACTTACCGCGATAGGCAGTAATAATGTCAGCTTATTAAATTTACGATTCATATATCCTCCATAATTTGAATCGCGATCATAGAGGGCTGTTATGACACTTATCTTTCCCTTTTATTAACAATAAATGACGACAATAGGTTTTCCTTACCCATAACAACAGAGGGTCAAGGCGAGCAATCCATTAACAAATAAGCAAAAAAAAGCGCCCAAGCTGGCTGATGCTTGAGCGCCTTTAGTAAACTGAATAGGGAGATTAGAAGTTGTAACCACCACCAATCATGAATACCCATGGGTCGATATCAACGTCTGTTGAGTATTGTGTTGTAGTTCCACCCACTGTTTGCTTGTACTTAGCTGTTGTACCAATATCTGCATACCAAACCGATGCGTTCAAGAACCAATCTTCATTGATCATGTAGTCCATACCGATGTTTGCAGCAAGACCCCAAGAGTCATCAAGAGACAAGTCGCTCAAACCAGCATCTTTGCCCGTACCATTAAGTTCTTCATCGAAAAATACGGTGTAGTTAATGCCCGCACCTACGTAAGGGCGGAACTTGCTGTTTGCTTCGCCGAAGTAGTACTGAACCATCAACGTTGGTGGTAAGTGTTTTGTCTCGGCGATATCACCTAAACCACCATGGTTTGTAGAAATTGTATGGGAGAACGGTGTCGCTGCAAGAATCTCGAGACTGATGTTGTCTGTAAACATGTAACCAAATGTCAATCCAAGTTGGGTGTTTGAATCCACACCAAATTTTGACCCCGATGTCTCCAGAACATCTCCACTGCTATCGTTAGGAGATACCATTGCTGCACCTGCACGGATGATGAAATCACCTTCTTTATGAGCAAGAACATTGGTTGACATAAGAGCCGCAATAACCGCAATACCACATACTGTTTTTTTCATTATAATTTCCTTTTGGGGGGCTTAATCTTTATTGGTGAATGAGTAATCATTTCTTATTTTGCGTGCAAGGTATCATAGAATAACCCTACTTTATTGATGGAAATCAATTTGTGAAAAGTTGTGATTATTTATGTAAATTTATATCGACCCGATCACTTTATTCCTTCATTTTATTGACAGTTTTGTAATGCAGCTTTTCCGTGCGTCATTTTGTTAATCCAGTCAATTCACTCTATTCGGATCTTTTTTGGATCAAAATAGAGCAAGCCAATATCTCACGTGCATCATTTTGGTGCAGAACAACAAGAATCAATCTCGCCTCGTATAATATTCAATGAGTTACATTTGGCTTAGTGCTTGCAAGTCTATGTTCATAATCATAAATACATTGAGGTTCTGATCATGCAAGACACTCTAACAATCGTTCTGGCCGGCGGTGTTGGCTCTCGGCTTTCCCCTCTCACCGATAACCGTGCAAAACCTGCGGTACCCTTTGGTGGCAAATATCGAATCATCGATTTCACACTCGCGAACTGCTTACACTCTGGGCTACGCCAAATTTTGGTGCTGACTCAGTACAAATCTCACTCTTTGCAAAAACATTTAAGAGATGGTTGGTCGGTGCTTAACCCTGAGCTCGGCGAATACATCACCAATGTTCCTCCACAAATGCGAACCGGTGATAGCTGGTACAGCGGTACTGCCGATGCGATTTATCAAAACTTGTATCTACTTTCACGCAGTGAAGCCAAGCATGTGGTGGTGTTATCCGGTGACCATATCTATCGCATGGATTACGCACCAATGCTCAAGCAGCACAAAAAGAACGAGGCCGACCTAACTGTGGCGTGCATGGAGGTTTCGATTGACGAAGCCAAAGAGTTTGGTGTGATGGAGATAGATGAATCTCTAGAGATCAATAACTTTACCGAAAAGCCACGTTACCCTGCATGTGTACCTGGAAGGCCAACTCGAAGCATGGCTTCAATGGGTATTTACGTCTTTGATAAAGAAGTACTGACACAGGCATTATTGGCAGACGCAGAAGATCCAGACTCAAGCCACGATTTTGGTAAAGATATCATTCCTAAATTGGTGGGCAACAACAGTGTTTACGCATACAAGTTTGGGGATGAAGAAGGCCGAGTGACCCAAGATGCGTACTGGAGAGATGTTGGTACTATCGACTCTTATTACCAATCCAACATGGACCTGTTAAAGCCAGCTTCGCCTATCGATTTATATCAACCTGATTGGGCGATTCGTACTTACGAACCGCAGCTGCCACCCGCACGAACCATTGCTTCAGTTGAAGGTAATCAAGGAATATTCATCAACTCGATGATAGCGAATGGCGTTGTAATTGAAGGCGGCTCGGCGCAAAACTCAATCTTCTTCCCGAAAGTGAAAGTCAGCAATGCCGCGATTGTGATTGATAGTATTCTGTTTGAAGATGTTGAGATTGGAAAAAATTGCCACATACAAAACTGCATCATCGACAAGAACGTTAAGGTGCCTGACGGAACCCAGATCGGTCTTGATGGCCTTGCCGATGCGAAACGCTTCCACATATCAAAACAAGGCGTGATTGTGGTGCCCTCTTCTTACCAATTTGAAGAGTAACCTTTAACGTTGGAATAGCTTTTCTTTAAACGAAAAAAGGCAGCGAATTCGCTGCCTTCTTATTTACTCACACAGCTTCAGTTAAGCCTTAACTGTCCATGTATTCGATTAAACAGAAACCTTAGAAAGGCCCTAACTCAATCATTTGAGCAATCACAACAGAAACCAAAGCGCCTACCGACCAGAACAAGAACAGTGGTAAGAAGAAACGAACCCACTTGGTGTAAGGTACTTTTGCTATAGCCAATACCGCCAACAAGCCACCATTGGTTGGGTAAATATAGTTAGAAATACCATCACCCAATTGAGAAGCCAGTGCCGCCACTTGACGAGTCACTTCACCAATATCTGCCAACGGAATAATGATTGGCATGGTGATCACCGCTTGGCCACTGCCCGATGGAATGAACAGGTTGATCGCAGCCTGCGAGAAGTAGATCCCTGCTGCTGCCACAAGTTTAGAGCTACCAGAAATGATCTGTGCAAGATAGAAGATAATAGAATCAACAATCTTCGCGTCTTCCATAATGGTTAGCACTGAACGAGCAAAAAAGATGATCAGTACCGCGATCAATACGTCGCTAACACCTTTGGTCCAATACTCACAGATCTTGTTCGGAGATAAACCCGCCACCAAACCCGGAATAATAGCCATCGCCACGAATGCACCCGCAATCTCGGTGAAGCCGAACCCCATCGTCAACGTGCCGAAGATCATGTATGCGAATACGCCCAAGAACGCGATGCCCGCAAGCTTTTCACGTGTGGTCAGTGTTTTCGCTTCAACATTTGATTCATAGTGGTAACCCGTGCCGTGTAACAAGCCTTTGGTCGGATCTTGCTTAACTTTGCGCGCGTAGTTAAGCACATACCATGCACCCGTTAACAACATGAACATACCAACAATAAAGCGGTACCACATGCCTGAATACATAGGCAGTTCAGCGATAGTGTGTGCAATACCCGTAAAGAATGGGTTAGCCAAAGCGGCCGCGAAACCGGCACAACTTGCCAGTAAAACAACGCCAAGTGCCGTAATCGCGTCATAGCCAAGCTTGATACAGATCGGGATCATCAAAGAGATGAAAATGACATCAAGTTCACGCATACCGGTGAAGGTAACGTTGAAGAAGATCGCCGTCATGATCACAGGCGCAATCACGTATAAGCCTTGCTTCTTTAGCTTAGTAGTTAGTGCAACAACGGATGCGTCTAACAGACCCATGTGTTTGATAATGCCAAAAGCACCACCCACAAATACCACAACGCCCATCACGCCAGAAGCGGATTTGAAGCCTTTAAAAAATGATTCGAAAAAAGAGGCTAATGTTGTTGGGTTGCTGGTCAATTGTGTGTAGCTGTCTGGGTCGATAACCGTGCGGCCATTCATGACCACTCGCTCGAATTCACCAGCAGGGATGAAGTAAGTTGCAATTGCAGCAACGATCACCATGATAACCAAAGAGAGAAACGGGTGGTTTACTTCTTTCTCTATCGGAGCTGTGTTACCAGCTTGAGATGTAGGTACGGACGTAGATACCGTAGTCGTCATATAGACTCCTTATTTGTCAGCAACTAAGGTTCACTTAGCCGCCGGAGGGATTTTTGGAAAAACGAAACCCTTCACGCAGAACATAGTTCACGCTAACTAGGCTGTTTCTAAAAGGCCTTTGATAGATGGTGCTCTCAAATGTACATAGTGAAGTAGTGAGAACTACTCTCTTTGCGTCCGAGCAAAATGCAGATGTTCGGCCAAGTCAGGCCAAACTGAATGAGGTCATTACAAGCAGATAAACAGAAAAAGACTGTTTGGGTAATGCGTTTTTTATCAATTACAAAGACAAGCGGCGCATACTAGCATAACGAGTCATTAATTGTCAGAAAAGTGTGAGTTTCGTCATGCTTTGGTGAGCAAAAGAAAAGCGCCCACTAATAAGTAAGGCGCTTTTCTGCAATCGAATCGAGTTACTTAGGTGCTAATTCGTAGTTTTCTTACATCTCATGAGGGGCAATCCCGTACTCATAATCCGCTAAGTAGCCATCCTTATAGACCTTCATTCCCTTCTCATCCCAGCTCACTTTGATCATCGCCGTGTTGCCATCTTCACTGCCTAACAGCTCCAGCATTTCTGCATCAATCTTAATGGCTTTGATGGTTTTAATACGCTTAAACGGCTTAAATTCAGTGGCCGAGAATACGATGGCCGAGCGATAACGCTTAAGCTTGAGTCCAATCGCAAAGATTCTCGATTGTTGCTCAAACTGCAACATATTGATCTAGGCTCAATTGATGAGTCTCGCATTTCAGAACTTGTGCGATTCAAAGTCGAAACGCCGGTTCGTTATGACGGTGACATTAATTATTGGCGTCAGGGCGTCGAATTTCCTGTCGATCAACTGGCATCCAATAAAGAAGTCGATATTCGAGCACGCATTACCATACCCGAGTCTCAACTCACAGCAGGAGAGTTTCACTTCAATATGGAGTGGGCAGTTGAGTGTCTATAAATTAGTAACTTAAGCTGAGTTTTTAATCAAAGAAGAAAAAGTGAGTGAGCTGGAAAGAAAATCAATGGAGTGACAAGTTCGGAATTATAAAACCGATAAAGAGAGATTCACTGGGAATTCGCTGTAGGTTAGCGCAAATTATCAAGGATGGAGTTTTTTTGAACATGTCTTTAAAACACGAAACATAATATGCGATCAGTTCATCGGACTTTCAAGGGAGTAACAAGAGAATATTTGATAACACTGAAGTCAATCACACATGTGCTAATTCTCAGTTGGTTAATCTATGCGATGTTTGCTACGTTTAAATGACACAGTCATTGGAAAGGTATGATTTATGAAAATAAATGTTCAAACACATCATGTATCAATTAACGACGAGTCACGCAAAGACATCGAAGGTAAATTCGAGAAGATATCTAACCATTTCCCATCACTGATCAGTTGCGACATCATCATTACTAAAGAACACGGTCAACATCAGGTTGAAGTATTCACCAACTACGAAGGTGTACGAGTAACAGCAAAATCGACAGACGATGTTATGTACCCAGCTATCGCTGCAGCACTTAAGAAACTTGAAGCGGGCCTAAGTAACCGTAAGGGACAATTGAAAGCCGACCTACACGAGAAACCAACAAGCACGAAGCCAGAGATTGCTTCGGACATCATCCAAGAGATGAAATTGGTATAAATCGATAAGTAGTTAAAGCGAAATAACGAATAGAAACTTATTAAGAATTTCAAAGCCAGCATACATTGCTGGCTTTTTCGATCTTAAAGCCAAGCAAACCTTCGCTTCTTTACCGTCCCTCGAATTCAGCTCAACCCCACATCATTATTAACGCCCTTAAGTTCTTAGCAGCTATAACAATCACTTGTGGGATTTGATACAGTTATAAGCAGAAATTTAGACCACAACGGAATGTTTATTATGAAGAAAATCGCGTTGATACTTTTCCTTGCTACTCAATTAATGGCTTGTACCGAGGTTGGCAGTGAAGCTTGGTGTGCGGATATGAAAGAAAAGCCTAAAGGTGACTGGACGGCTAATGAAGCGGGCGATTTTGCTAAACACTGTATTTTCTAAACACGTTAGCTTCTAATTCTACATTGGGCTGAATTAATACGCTCTGTGTAAAACAATCCATGGAATAAGTGAGTTTTAATGGAACACCAACTAGACAACAACTGGAAGCACATCGAATGGGTATTAACCGACGTCGATGACACGCTCACTTGGCAAGGTTCACTCCCTCCAGAAACCCTGATTGTGTTACAAAAGCTGAGAGACAATGGAATCAAAGTGGTCGCTGTAACGGGAGCCTGTGCTGGTTGGTGTGACCATATTGCGCAGCTCTGGCCTGTCGATGCCGTGCTTGGAGAAAACGGCGCCTTCTTACTAGAGAAGCAAGATGATGCATTACAACTCTCATCTGAAACACCGCTAGAACAAGTGCGTAAGAACCAAGCTAAGCTAAAACAAGAAGTTGAAGCGATCTTGTTGAGTTACCCCGACCTATCGCTAACTTTGGATCAATCTTACCGCTTGTGTGAGGTCGCGATTGATATCGGCCAAAACCGTAAGCCTGTTGATCCTGAAACTGTTCAAGCGGTACTCGAAAGAATACACGCTTTAGGCGCACACGCGACGGCAAGTTCGATTCATATCAACGCTTGGTACGGCGAACACTCAAAGAAAAACGCCGTGCACCGTTTCCTGGCTAATAAAGGCTTATCGCTTGAGCAAATCCACAATCAAGCCTGCTATGTCGGCGATTCAATGAATGATCAGCAGATGTTCGAATCACTTCCACTTACCGTTGGCGTGGCAAACATTCAACATTATTGGGATAAGCTAGAGCATCATCCAAGCAGGGTCATGTCGCAGCCTGGTGGCTATGGGTTTGCAGAATTTGTGGATGCGCTGCTGAGGCTTAAAAGTGAAGTAATTTAGATAATCGCTCAGACTTTGAAGCAAAAATCGCACAAGTTTTCACTCATACGATTTCATTCATGTCATGTCCATCGATTAAACGGGCTCAACGAACTTAGAGAATAATCATCCCATCTCGATAAGTCAGTGATGGTGCTACATCTTGACCAAGTAAGACTGGGCCATCGAGGTCGACGATTTCAGATTGAACGGCGATAGGCAGAGCTGCACGCATCGCCAGCGATGTACCGAGCATACAACCCGACATCAGCGTAAATCCTAGCCTTTGAGCTTCTTCAGCAAGTACCAATGCTTCGGTCAAACCACCTGTTTTATCGAGCTTGATGTTGACCATTTCATATTTGCCTAACAAAGATGAAAGTTGCGAAGTGGTATGACAGCTTTCATCAGCACACAGTGGTATCGGGTGCTTGATGTGCGCCAATGAGGCATCGTGCTGTTGGGGTAACGGCTGCTCGATCATCGCAATATCAAATTCTACCAGTTGATTGAACAACTCTTCGAGATTCAATCCTGTCCACGCTTCATTCGCATCCAATACAATTTGAACATCTGCCGCAGCTTCTCGTACCGCGCGAACACGCTCTACCACCTGCTCGCCGTCAAGCTTCACTTTCAGAAGTTTCGCACCATTCGCGACATAGTCTCGAGCCTGAGTCGCCATGCCTTCTGGCGTGCCAATCGAGACTGTCATTGCAGTCACGATTTGAGCAGGCAACTCAAACAAGCTATTCGGAAACGTCTGGTCGTTCTGCTGAGCTTCAAAATCCCAAAGCGCACAATCGACCGCATTGCGCGCTGCCCCTCCGGTCAATAAAGACTGAAGATGATCTCGTAATTCTTCAGGATCAGTCATGCCGCGCTCAAAGGCCATTTCAAGAGAGCTAGCAGCTTGTTGGATTTGCGCTAACACAGACTCCGATGACTCGCCGTATCGTGGGTAAGGCGTGCATTCGCCCTGAGCTCGTTTGCCACCATGTTCAATGTAAACACGAACAACGTGACACTCAGTTCGACTGCCACGAGAGATGCGAAAAGGCGTTTGCATCGCGATAATAATGGGTTCAGCTGTAATCTTCATAATTTCACTCGGTTGATGTTCACTTTAACAAATGGAAACGTCGAAATGATGAAGTCGTTAAAGTGAATGTCGCAAATGATCAGTAATGTGTTGTACACCAAAGCGCACTGGGTCCGTCACTGGCACTTGATAGAGTGTGGTCCATTCTTGGCACAATGTCTCAGCCTCTTCAATGCTAATCGCCGACGTGTTCAAGCAGATACCCACCAGCTTCGCGTCTGGATTAGTCAGTCGCGCCGCTTGCAAGTTGGCTTCAATCGTCTGTTCTATGCTTGGTAATTTAG
This sequence comes from Vibrio sp. 10N.247.311.14, assembly GCF_041467715.1. Lineage (NCBI taxonomy): Bacteria > Pseudomonadati > Pseudomonadota > Gammaproteobacteria > Vibrionales > Vibrionaceae > Vibrio > Vibrio sp. 10N.247.311.14. The sequence continues at coordinate 10,457 of NZ_JBFSVE010000048.1, read as the reverse complement.
CATGAGGAAGGTTACGAATATGTGGTCGCCCAACTTCATGACACAGCACTAAGGCATCAGCTTGTGCGCCATGTAAAAGACCCAAACTCACGCCTGCAAACGAAGGGTTGAACAAAGAGCCTTGCCCTTCAATGATGTCCCAATCGTGGTCGGTAAAATCAGGGCTAATCGCTTCAACTGCGCCAGAAATAAAATCCGCAACCACCGCATCAATCGAAATACCGCTGCCTTCAATCAAAATACCTGTCTGCCCTGTCGCTTTAAACTGAGCGGATGTTCCCGCTTGTTTAAGCGACTTTTCAATCGCTAATGCCGAGAACATTTTGCCTACTGAGCAATCAGTTCCGACAGTAAGCAGGCGCTTACCTTGACGAAGCTTACCGTTACCAACATTAAGAACACCGTCAAAATGGCGTACATCATGAAGCTTAGTCAATCCTTGTTGCTGCATGTCAGCAAGCGGTGAAAATTCACTCAATCGTTGGTGCATGCCTGATGCAATCTCATATCCCATTTCTGCAGCGGCCATAATGGTTGACTGCCAAAAATCAGGAATAACACCACCCGGATTTGCGGTACCAATCACTAGCGTCTTCGCGCCCTGCGCTTGCGCCTCTTGCAGGGTCATATCCGTTAAGCCCAGTGAAACGGTATCACCCGTTAAACGCAGTTGACCTAGGCAGATTTCTGGTCGCCATTGATGAATACCGCGAGCTGTTTTTGCAGCGAGTGGGTCAGTAACATCCCCAAGAAAAAGAAGGTAAGGTTGAGCGATCGACATGAGTATTCCTAATTAATAAGCCCTTGTATGGGTTTACTTTAATTAAGAACTTCGAAGCTGCCGAATGCCTATTTATGGCGAGCCTATAACCTTAAGTTATAGGGTGAGTATGGATTTTCAATGAAGCGATAAATTGCTTAACGGAAATCGACTGAGGGGTGTGCTCTGCGCAAAGCATCGATACCGAAAATTGGATGTCTGGTTGAAGCGGCAACACACAGACCGCATCGTCATTTTGATATTGCTCTGCCGTCCACGGATCAACAATCGCAAACCCCGCTTGGTGCTTGACCAGTTCCGCAGCGGCGCTATACCCACGTACAGATATCGGGTGGTGATAATGCTGCTCACGTGCAATAAGGCGTTGATGTAACAGGAGGCCTAATGGATCGCGGCTATCGAGCCCGATGATTGGCAGCGGATAATTGATCAGATCATCTAACGTTAATTCCGCGGGGAAATGATCAACCGTATTGGAAGGAACCAAAACCTTTAGTGATTCGGTTAATAGCGTTTCACTTAATATCGCAGGCGGTGCTTCATCGCCAAACGCGATAGCAATATCAAGCTCATGCTTTAATAACCCAGCACACAGTTCATCACGGTTTGCAGTCAGCAACTCAAAAGAGAGCTCTTGCTTACTGCCATTTTGCTCGCGAGACATTTGGGCGATTACCGGAGTCAGTAATTTAGTCGCTAAAATCGGCGGCGCACCAATGCGTAAATGCTGATGGCCTTGCTTCACTTTGTTGGTCAGAGATCGAAATTGCCCCAATTGCTGATACACCTTTTCCGCTTCTGGCAGCAAGGTTTTCGCTTCAACCGTTGGTACTAAACGCCCTTTAACTCTTTCAAATAAGCCAAACCCAAGTTGTTGCTCCGTGTGCGCCAAAATACGGGTCACGTTTGGTTGCGACACATGCAAGCTGCGCGCGGCTCCAGATACGGTTCCGGTCTGCATAATGGCGTAAAAGACTTCCAATTGTCTTAGGTTCACATTGATGTCCTTATGGTTCGCGAAACAAATCTAGGGTTTGGCTTTTCTTGTATTAGCTAAGCTGTTTATCGGTCTAGCTAGCGTTTTGCGTGAGTCTATTTTAGTAGCTCAGCTATCGTAGGTTGAAGTATCTCAGCCCAAGTTTGATAAGCCTTCGCATTCAAATGCAGATCATCACACGAGTACTTGTTCGACAACAGCTTATTAGGCGACAATACTGAATTCACATCTAAGAACGCAATGCCTTGCTGTGTACAGTACTCGCTTAGCTTGCTATTGAGCAGTTCAACCGACGGATTTAAACCTTGCAGTTTAGAGCCAACATAAAGCGTTGATTGCACCAATATGCGAATCTCATTTTCTTGCCACACCTTAAGCATATCAATGTAGTTCTGGTAGATATGGTCGACATCATAACCCTGAGCTAAATCGTTTATCCCTGCCATAAAACACACCAGCTTTGGCTTCACATTCAACGTGGTATCAATACGGCGCAACATGCCAGTTGTGGTGTCACCCGCTAAGCCACGGTTGACCATCGAAACATCGCGAAAGATATCCGCCCACGGGGCCCATTCGGTGATCGAATCACCAAACATGACTAGGTCTGCACTTGGGGAAAAATGGCGATGGTTATCTGATGTCATGATGTAACGACTCATACTGTGGCCTCGTTGCTGAATCTCAGACTGAAGAGCGACTGCCTTGAGGATCTCGCTATCTGGCGTGGCGCTATCAAATTGAGCTAGCAATCCTTCGATATGAGGCTTAAAAGGGCTAAGACGAGTACTCAGTTGATGATGTTCTTTAAGGGAAGATAACCTCTCTAGTAATGCATACAAAGAGCGGTTTTGACCAACTTCTTGGAATAACTGATAGAGATCGAGGACAGAGTGTTGCTGTAGCGCGGCAAGTAATTGCTTGTCTTCCATGGTGTTATCTAACCCTTCAATTATCTAATGATGAACCAAAGATAATATCCGATTGCTTACGGGATAGATAACACTAGAAGCAGATCGTTACTTTTACTAGAAGTAAATAGTTACTTTTCTTTGATTAGCAGATGGTTACGGTTATCACGGCTTTTCTTAATCAGCTCGTTGCTCTCGTCCATTTCATCTGACTTAGCAAGGCGATCATAAAGCAGCACGTTAACTGTCGCAGCCAAGTTCATGCAGCCTACTGTTGGTACATAAACAACATGATCTGCTCTGTCGGCGACATCTTGAGAAATAGAACCGTCTTCAGGGCCAAAGATATAGATGGCATTTTCTGGGTGTTTAAAACGCGGCAGTGGTGTTGCACCCTCAGCGAGTTCTACACAAACAATTTTCGTTTCTGAATCAAGGTTATCCAAAAACGACTCGACACCCGTTAGTGGGATAGTACGCGCAGCACTCTTGGTATCGGTATGAAATTTAGCGGCTTTTTCGTAGCGTTGCCCTGTGTATTTAACTTCGTCGACTTGGTAACAACCAGCCGCGCGCATAACAGCACCAACGTTTGTCGGGCTCTTTGGGTTAGTTAAACCAATAGTCACATGGCTTTTGTTCATGAATCTTTCTCACTTAACGAATAGACATAGCAGGGTGCTACAAAGCGTCGCATTCTACCAAAGCAGCGCCAAATTCAAAAGCATCGTAACAAACCGCTCTTTTTATCATTAAGCCCCTAGTTGCAAGTCTTCTAACGTCAAAAACCTAACCGCCATCATGTTTATAAAACAAAAACATTTCTGGATAACAATTCAACAACAAGTCCATTTACATTTTAAAACCACATTAATAATGTGTTGAAAATTGCATGAGACAATCACACAGGAAGCGTGACATGACCCTAACCATCAAAAACCGCCTTTATATTCTCTCTTTTATTCCACTGCTACTGATGGCAATTGGGATGATGAGCGTGACGTATATGAAGAGCACCGAGCTAACCGCACAACAAGTAGAATCGACGCGTAGCAATATGATGGCGATGAAAGAAAAGGAACTTAAAGCGTATCTGCAAATGGCTCAATCTTCTATTAGCCCGTTCTTGGAAAGAGGTGCAACATTAGAAGAAGCCTTACCGACATTAAGAACTCTCGAATATGGCGAGTCTGGCTACATCTTTGGCTACGACTCTAAAGGCGTTCGAGTAGTTGTTGGGCAAAATAACGATGGCATTGGTAAAAACTACTACGACCTGCAAGACAAAAAAGGCAACTACCTGATTCGTGACTTGATCAAGAACTCAAAGCTTGGTGAGTTCACCACCTACTACTTTCCAAAACTTGGTCAATCAGAAGCTCTACCGAAACTGAGCTACTCGACATTCGTTCCCCAGTGGGACTTGATGCTAGGCACAGGTTTTTATACTGACGACATCGATGCTGTAATCGCAGAGATGAAAGAGAGCTCGAATGTCGCGTTACAAAGCTCATTGACGGCGATCGCTATATTCTGTGGTTTGATTGCCCTAGTAGTTGCTGCGTTTGCCGTTGCCGTCAACCGCACAATCATGCGACCACTCGAGCAGTTTGATCGTTCAATCAGCGCATTCGCGAGTGGCGAAGCCGATTTAACCGCTCGAATGGAAACATTTAAAGCGCCTGAGTTCACTAAGCTCAGCGAGAACTTCAACGCCTTCGTGGCAAGCCTTCAAACCATCATTCGCAGCGTAAGCGATGTCGGTCAGCAAGTCGTAGCCGAGACATCTAGCATGTCTTCTCGCGCTGCGCAGGTCGACGAGATTGCTACTGGGCAACGTGAAGAGACTGAACAAGTTGCAACGGCGATGACTGAAATGACCACAACGGCGCAAGAGATCTCGAGCAACGCTAGCCAAGCGGCGGATTCCGCTAAACTTGCAGAGGGCAATGCCAAAGAAGCGCAACAGATAGTAAACGCCGCTGCAGATTCGGTGGCAGGCCTAGCGAGCGAAGTATCAGAAGCCAACACTGTCGTGTCTCGTTTAGAAGGTGATGTGCAGAATATCTCCTCTTCGTTGGCGGTCATCCAAGACATTGCCGAGCAAACTAACCTACTCGCGTTGAATGCCGCGATTGAAGCTGCACGTGCAGGCGAACAAGGTCGTGGGTTTGCTGTGGTTGCCGATGAGGTTCGTAAACTGGCAAGCCGTACTCAAGAAAGCACTGGCGACATTCACAAGATGATTGAGCAACTTAAAGCTGCCTCAGATGCTGCTGTGAAAGCGATGGATTCAAGTCAAAACCGAAGTGCGCAAACCGTGGAAGAAGCGAATGCCGCAGCCGAAGCACTGGCGAAGATCCAAGCGTCGATTGATACCATCATGGACATGAACTCGCTTATTGCGACAGCGACTGAACAGCAGAATATTGTCGGCCAAGAGATATCTCAACGCATCGTGGTGATTTCTGACCAAAGCTCACAATCGGCCGAACTCGCGAATCAAAACCGTACAGGTAGCCAAAACCTCAACAGTCGTGCAAATGAGCTGTATCACTTGGTGGATCGCTTCACCGTCTAATACATTTTCGGTCTAGTAAGCCGTAATCAAACGATAATTAATCCTAAAACACGTCGGGCTTCAGAATCTCTATTCTGAAGCCCGTTTTTATCGGTGGAGGTTTTAAGCCATACACTAATCCAATTGCTCAGAAAGGAAGTCCACCAGCAGGCGAACCTTTGAAGATAAGTTGCGGTTCTGAGGATAAAGCGCCCAGATCCCTTCTTTGTCATCTCGATAATCGGACAGCACCTCAACCAACTCACCAGAATCAAGGTCTTCACTCACATAGTATTCAGGCAACTGCACCAAGCCAATGCTCTGCTTAGCTGCGTCTAACAAGGCTAAACCACTGTTGCACTTAATGCGTCCGTTAACACGAACTGAGCGAGGGCGTCTATTTTCTTTGAAACGCCAATGTTCAAATCCACCGACTAAACATTGGTGATTATTTAATTCTGATAATGTATGCGGCTCGCCATAACGTTCAATATATTCAGGGCTTGCACATACATAAAGTTGGCGTTGAGACAGCCTCTTTGCCACAAGGCTTGAGTCTTCCAAGCGGCCAAGACGAATCGCAACATCAACACCCGAATCGATAAGATCGAGCTTTTGATTGGTCAGCATCAGCTCAAGCTCTACTTGCGGGTGAAGCTTTAAGAATTGATGCAGTATTGGGGCGAGTTGGCGCTCACCATAAGTCACAGGCGCGGTGACTTTCAGTAAGCCTTTGGGTGTGGATTGCATCTGCGTGACCGCAAGCTCAGCAATTTCTAAACCTTCGACCAACAACTTACATTGTTGGTAATAGAGTTGCCCAGCCTCTGTAAGAGACACCTTTCGAGTCGTTCGATTGAGCAGTTTCACTGCGAGTCGTTCTTCGAGGTTTGCTACTCTACGACTGATTTGAGCCACCGACGTAGCGAGCTTCTGCGCCGCACCAGTAAAGCTTTCACGCTCTGCCACTGCAACAAACTCACTTACCCCTTCCCAATTGGCCATGCCTTTACCTTATGCTGAACTTTGGTTACCCATACAGTGTATTGAAGTTAGATATCAGTGTCACCTTGCTTGATATGCGCTGTGCATTAATCTTCGGCACCTATAGTCATTCCCTTACAGAACCATATTTTTGTCCTAACATTAACCTCATCCTCTATTGCTAGGGTGAGAATCTCTAAAACACTGGTACAACAAAGTAAGGTATCCCTTTGAAGAAGTTAATCATACTTGCATCAACTCTTGTACTCAGCACCACTGCGTTTGCAGCAACTAAAACAACAATTCAAGAAACAACGCTAAAATCTGACACATATGCTAGTGAAGTCGAAGCATACGATGCAGGCACCAACCTTATGGATGAGTTACGCGCAAAAACACCTTTTGAGCTTTCAAGAGAACTGCCACAGTTCCAACAGACAACCAAATACGATTCGTTCAAGATTGATGATGCAAATATGGAAGTGAAAAAGATCACTAACATGAACGGCGACATCCACTACCAAGCGAACGTAAAAGTGGACTACCGTTACACATACAAAGACGGTCTTAGCAGCTAACACTGAGTGATTGATCAGGTCTAAAAACTGATCACCTAGTCAAAAAGAAAGTCCGCACTCATAGAGTACGGGCTTTTTTTCGTTCAGCGCTGATTAATGGAATTCAAACGAGCAACCATTATCAGCTCATATTCGTCTGTCTAATTTTGAAAATTACACTTCAAACTGAGACACAAGGCTATCTAGCGCTTCACACTGTTCAGCCAATGCCATACATGCATTTTCTGCGCTGCTTGCCATCTCAACCATTTGCATGGTGCTTTCAGCGATGCGTTGAACATTCTTATTCACTTCTTCAGACACTTGAGACTGTTGCGAAGCCGCCGTAGCAATTTGTGTGTTCATGTCATTCATCTTGCCAATTGAGTTACGAATCTCACGCAATGAAGATGCTGCAGTTCCTGCTTGAACAATGGTTTTCTCGCCACTCACTTTGCTTTCAGTCATCACACCAACCGCGTGTTTAGCACCCACTTCTAAGCGTTCAATCATTGATTGGATTTCGCCAGTACTGTCTTGAGTTTTACTCGCAAGCGCTCGAACTTCATCAGCCACAACCGCAAAGCCACGGCCTTGTTCACCCGCTCGTGCCGCTTCAATAGCCGCATTCAAAGCAAGTAGGTTGGTTTGTTCTGCAATACCTTTGATCACGCCAAGGATTGAGGCGATGTTCTTCACGTCTGTATCTAGTTCTTGAACCACACCACCCGCGTTCTCGATATCTTGCGCAAGGCGTTCAATCGAAGTCACGGTCAAGCCAAGCGTAGTATCGGCCGATTCCACTTCATGGTTTGCAACGTTACTTGCGGTTGCCGCATCTAATGCGTTACCACTCACCACTTCACTGGTTGCTTGCATTTCATGAACTGCAGCCGCGACCACTTCACTTTCTCGCTGTTGATTAGACGAGAATTCAGCAACACTTTGCGTGAGTGATTTGATGTTTTCCATCTCGCCACGTACTGCGTTCGATGTGAGAATAACTTGCTCCACGGTGACATGGATCTTGCCAACAAACTGGTTGAAAGCAGAACTCAAACGAGCGATCTCGTCATTACCTTCGACCTTCATACGTTGAGACAAGTTACCGTCGCCCGATGCGATCTCATTCATCGCTTTCTCTACGTTCTGGATTGGCTGAACGATAAAGCGATTCGATAACCACATAGCAAAAAGCGCGGCAAAAACAGCAACTGCCATACCCACTTCAATGATCAACTTGCTTGATTCAATAGAGTCATCGGCTTGCTGGCGAAGCTCTTTCTGTTTCAATTCGATCAGAGTTCGGATATCGCGCAATTGAGTACGAATGATCGCAAACTCTGCGTCAAGCGCTGGTGAGTAATCAATATTGTATTGGTCTGCGTTTGCCGGATCAGCGAACATTGGCTCGTGCAGTGCCACCCACTTGCTCATCGCGTTAACAAGCTTTGCTAACTCGCCACGTGAAGATGGGTCCAACACGCCCGCTTGATACAAGGTTTCGACACTTTGAAAACGAGGAACCGCTTTGTAAGCGTTGTCTTTAAATTCAAACTTTTGGTACTCGACCGCCGCTTGGTCTTTAGCAAGCAACAGACCTTGTGCCGAAGCGATAATTTGGTAGATATCTCGGTAGCCATCTTCTAGGTTATCTAGCACTGGCTGAACCACATTATTGAGCTCGTTATTAATCGCAGCTTGAGCATTTGATCTGATAACGTTGAGCACAGTAACGGTAGAAAAAACAATCACAATCACCAACAGCGGGATCGCGATTTTACTCTTAATCGAAAGATTATTGATATTCATTGGGATTAATAACCACACTTCAAATAGGGATGCGCGCGCAATATACAGCACACATATGAAATCCCGCTAAGCTTTTGTGAGCTTCATCTCATAGCAAACGATACCGTAAATTCGTGTGGTGTTTTTTCAATCAAAGGTTAACTTTCGGCGACTAAAATACTCTCTGATTTAGACTTATTTGCTGCTGATACGCGCAAATACTGGAGAAGTGTTAGAAATAACACCATAATGTAGGGCTCTAAAATAAGTAGGTAAGAACATGAAAATTTGTGGTGTTGAAATCAAAGGTAACGATGCAGTCATCTGTCTTCTTTCTCTGTCAGACGGCGTATTTAACATTCCTGATTGCCGAGTTTCTAAGGTTGCGATTAGCGACGCAAACGACACACAGAATATGAAAGACTTTCAATTCTCTTTTGCAAAGTTAATGGAAGATTACCAAGTAGAAAAAGTTGTAATTCGCCAACGTCAGACTAAAGGCAAATTTGCTGGCGGTGGTTTCGGCTTCAAACTTGAAGCAGCAATTCAGCTAATCGACGGCCTAGATGTAACCGTTGTGTCTCCAGCTGAAATCAAAGAGAGCCTTAAGCGTAACCCTCTAATGATGAAGTTCAAAGAAACTGGCCTTAAGCAATACCAAGAAGCACCGTTTACAACGGCTTACGCTTGTTTGATGAAACGCTAGTCATCAATCGCTAGCGAAAAAATGAGTAAAAAAAGAGCCTGCATTGTCAGGCTCTTTTTGGTTTCTAGTCATCGACTTTAAGTAGAGTGAGTTTTGGTATACAAACTACCGCTGTAACACTGTTCGTCTGCGAACCTTAATCCATTCTGGCTTCCTCACCACCAAATAAACTGCAGCTGCCGACAACGCAAAGCCCATTGCGCCATAGATGTCGAACGACTCACCGAAAATAAGCCAAGCTTGAATTGCTGTCGTCGGTGGAACTAAGTAAAACACTGATGCCACACTTGAAGATGCACCGTGTTCTACCATGTAAAGCAGCAAGAGGATGGCAACACAAGACAAAACAACCACCAGCCAGATTAGAGTTAACGTGAATTCTACAGTCCAGTTCACTTGCATCGTTTCGTAGCGCATTGCGAACGGCAGAAACAGCGCAGCCGAAGCCAAGTATTGCACCATCGCACCGCCGACCATATCGGTCCCCTGACAGAAACGCTTCTGATACAGAGTGCCGCAGGTAATACCCACCAATCGCGAGCCTCAAAGAGCTTGATGACCAAGATAGAGTCATCTACGTCAACTCACTGTCTAAAACCTTAGACTCACGCTTGCGAATCGGTTGGTTATTGTCGGGGCGCTACCAACCTTTAGTCGAAAAGTACCTTTTATGCGACAACATGGGCAGCTCAAACCTGATGCAATCCGCGGTGGGGCAATTCCTCACTACCGGTAAATATCGCAGCCACTTATCCAAAATGAAACGGCTCTACCAAACCAACCAAAAGCAATTCCAAAGCCTGTTAATACAAGCACTAGATAGCCACCCACACCTTGTCGGGCAATACCACCTATCAAAACCGGAAGGCTCTTTTTTAAACTGGATAACACTGCCTGAATCAGTCGATAGCTACGCGGTCTATCAAGATTGTTTGAAGCATAAATTGGGGATCTTACCCGGAACAGTATTTGGCACCAACGACCAATATAAACACTGTCTGCGCTTCACTGTCGCCAACATTGAAGAGAGCAAAGAGTGGAAAGAAGGGCTTGTGACACTAGCGAAGATAATCGCTAGGCACGTACGTTAGGTAACCTTGTTAATTCCATATTCAACCCAATCGAGTAGGAGGAGGCCTCACGGCCTCCGTCCTCTCACACCACCGTACA
>NZ_JBFSVE010000047.1:8639-44812 GCF_041467715.1 Vibrio sp. 10N.247.311.14 | reverse complement strand
TTGTACGGTGGTGTGAGAGGACGGAGGCCGTGAGGCCTCCTCCTACTCGATTGCTATTTTATCAATCAAATCAGAAAGGAACGGCTAAGAAATGAACTGTGTACCATATTTTCAACGAGCCGATTTTATACCTAAATCTCGTACTTATCGTATGCGATTAAGCACCGCGAACATGTCTCCCTCTTCACCTTGAAGCGTCAAAACATCACTGTTCAAAGTGTAACGAGTACCGTGTTCGCCGTTCTCATAAAGTAGTACTAATTGGTCGCCCTCGGTGTAATACACACCGCGTCGAATGACTTCACCACCTTCTTCATCTGATACTCGGAACATGAATATAAAGTCCGGCTGAAGGACTAAATCCATTTTTTGAATGTTACTCGCACGTAGATCGCTTCCAGACAGTTGGGCACTTGACCAGATTCCCGCCAATGCATTTGGCAAGGCCTTAGTGAACATAACACCGTTAAGATTCAGCATGTTGTGATTACTGCTGTACGCGTAAACCTGAGGTTCTGAGGTATTCAAACCCAAAATAATCGTGTCTTCATTGGCGTTATACAAACCTTCCCAATGATCGACACTGTAGTCTTTCTTTTGGATATCGATAGTGAATGAGTAGTTTGAATCAAGAGTGAGCTTGATCGCTCTAAAGTTTTCAGTGCCTTGCTCAGGATCAGGATTCATCAAATACCAATCACCAAGCAGCAAAGGAAGGTCAAAATGAGATAGATTACTATCACTTTTTGATTGTTGGTTACTCGAAGCGACCTCGCTCCCAAAAGCCACAAAACTTAAACAAGATAAAAATAGTAGAATCCATTTCATAAGCGTCCCCTCGTTTTCTTTAAGCTTAGGCACGTAATGAATAGAAAGCGAAAAAATATGATCTAAGTCACTAAATTTTAAGTGCGAAGTAACTTAAATGTCATTATCACTCGAAAAATAATACTTAAGTTTAGTTATTTTTACAGTGTACTTCACAGCCGAAAATCAAATAACAGTGGTTCTGCAGCAAGTTAAAAAGCGAGGAAGCATTCCGTTAACATGACATTATTCGAGGCAAGAACACAGGTACAAAAAAAGCGAGCCTAAGCTCGCTTTTCAAATAGTACGTCTTTAAACAATCACCTTATAACAGGTATTTTGTTTATTTCTTGATCATATCCAGCATGATAGCAACTGATTCATCAAGATAAGCATCCGGGGCTTCGTAGTCTTTTGGAATATCATCCAACGTTTTAAATGCCTCTAACTTAGCGGCTTTTTGACGTTGATTGATACGATCTAGACGAAGCGCATCCGCATCATCGCTCTCTTGCTGACGTACCTTTTCATTCAAAGAAAGGTCGTTATCGTCTTTATCTGCCTTATATTTTTCAATATCTTGCGCGATAAAGCCAAATTCCATGTCTGTCGCAATACGAGCTTGGTGTTGAGCTGTTAAAGCAGCAATTTGCTCATCGTTACGCTGTAACACTGAGTAGTTTGCTTTATCAATGCTGTCCCAAGGTAGAGCATTGTCTTCAACACTTTCACCAGTATCTGCCGGGTCTATTGGCGTTGGGTAAGCAATATCAGGTACTACACCTTTGTTTTGCGTACTGCCACCATTGATTCGGTAGAATTTCTGGATTGTGTATTGAACGTAGCCCAACTCTTTATCGAACAAATCATAGATATGATTCAAAGAACGATGTTGTTGTACCGTACCTTTACCGAAAGAGTTTTCACCTAGGATGATTGCACGACCGTAATCCTGCATCGCTGCTGCAAAGATCTCAGATGCCGAAGCACTGTAGCGATTCACCAATACCGTTAACGGACCTTGGTAACTGATTTCACCATCAGTATCGCTGTTCACTTTGACACGACCGTAGCTATCACGAACCTGAACAACAGGCCCCTCTTTGATAAATAAACCAGAGAGTTCGGTTGCTTCCGTTAGTGCACCACCGCCATTGTTTCGCAGATCAACAATAATACCTTCAACACCTTGCTCTTTAAGCTCGGTGATCAGTTTATCGGTATCTTTAGAAAGACCAACATAGAAACTAGGTACTTCGAGTACACCAATCTTCTTGCCATCTTTCTCGATAACTTCTGATTTAACAGCGCGGTCTTCTAAACGAATCTTATCGCGTACAATTGTGACAACGTGACTTTTTGCATCTTTACCATCTGGCAAGATCTGTAGCTTAACTTTGGTCCCTTTAGGGCCTTTAATAAGTTGTACTACATCGTCTAAACGCCACCCGATAACATCAACAATTTCTTCGCCATCTTGACCAACACCAACAATGCGGTCTCCATCACTCAATTGTTTGCTGTTTGACGCAGGGCCACCAGCAACTAAAGAGCGAATAACGGTGTAGTCGTCTGTCATCTGAAGCACAGCACCAATACCTTCTAGAGATAGGTTCATCTCAGATTGGAATTGTTCTGCATTTCTTGGAGAAAGGTAACTTGTGTGAGGATCAACTTCACGCGCAAATGCGTTCATGTAGATCTGGAAAGCATCTTCATTATGCGATTGCGTAATACGCTTCATCGCATTGTTGTAACGCTTTTCCAAAACTTCTTGAATCTCTGGCCACTCTTTACCAGTAAGTTTTAGATTCAACGCATCATATTTAACGCGTTTTCTCCAAAGCTCATTCACTTCAGCGATATCTTTTGGCCACTCAGCTTCACTACGATTGAGCTCAATACTTTCATCGGTATCAAACTTAATCTCTGTATCTAGCAAAGACAATGCATATTGAAAACGTTCAAAACGCTTCTGCATAGACAGATTATAAACATCGAATGCAATCTGGTTATTGCCCGATTTCAGCTGATCATCAATTTGTTTAGATGACGCAGAGAAAGAGTCAATATCAGCTTGAGTGAAGATATTACGATTATAATCCAGCATCTCTAAGTAACGATTAAAGATAGCTTGAGAGAAATCATCGTTGAGATTGAAGTGTTTATAGTGAGAACGAGTAAATCGAGAAGTAACACGTTTACTAGCAGTTTCGTGTTGGACCTCAGGAGCGAGTAGAGGTAAATCGTCCTGATCTAATTTGGCTTCAAGAGCCTGAGCTGAAGCTGCTAGCCAAAAGCTAGCAGCAATCAGTGTCAATTTTGAACGGCATTTCATGCGTAGGAGTATCTCCTTTAAGCGCGCAAGTGCTCCGCTTTAACAACCATTTGTAGGCCGTTTGCTAACTGAACACGCACATCTTCCTTATTGATTTCAACAATGGTCGCAGCCATGTTTCCTTTACCCATGTTCACATTTACTTCTTTGCCAGCGATGAATTCGTCAGCGTTCAAAGCGCGTGTTTCTACAGGCTTTTCTACTTTTGGTGCTTTAGGCGCTTGACGACGAGGCTGTTGAGCTTTCTTCGCCTTAGGTTTCGCTTTGCCTTCTTCACGAGCTTTTTGTGCTTGTTCTTTACGACGAGCCTGAACTTTCGCTTTGCTTTCAGCAAGTGTAGCTTTAGCGTGTTCAACGTGCTCTTCTTCTAGTGTGCCACACGCGTTGCCGTCTAGGTCAACACGTTCTGCGCCAGCTTTTACGCCGTGCAGGTAACGCCATGATGATGTGTACTGTCTTAACGCTGCACGAAGCTGAGTCTTACTTACTTTTTCGTCTTCATTTAGACGTTCAGCAAGATCTTGAAAAATACCAATTTTAAGTGGCTTCGCTTCACCTTCTAGAGTAAAGCATTTAGGGAAACATTCAGCAATATATGCGATAACTTCTTTGCTGTTTTTTAACTTTTCAGTGTTTTCCATGTGGGTTCCTGGTTTTTGCGGTTTTCCGCGAGCATTAAGAAAATATTTTTACGTATTATAGAGAGATGCTTGGGAAAAACCACAGTAAGAGAATAATTTATGCCTTGTTCGCGTGCGAATTAAGCAGCTTTTCCACTTCTGCCATGAAAAATGTCAATCCGTCCTCGTCAATTTGAGAAAAACGACCAACATTTGGGCTATCAATATCAAGAACGCCCGCGATTTTTCCGCCAATCGAGAACGGAATAACGATTTCTGAGTTACTTGCAGCGTCACAAGCGATGTGACCTTCGAACTCATGAACATCATGAATGCGCTGAACTGTATTCGACGCAACCGCAGTTCCACACACTCCACGCCCTACCGGAATTCGCACACAAGCAGGTTGACCTTGGAAAGGACCCAGTACAAGTTCGTCTTTTTCCTTAGCTTGGTCCTGCTTCATTAAATAGAAACCCGCCCAATTCAAGCCATCCAATTCCATGAATAATAATGAACTGATATTAGCAAGATTAGCAGTTAGATCGGTTTCTGATTCAATTAATGCAACGGCTTGTTTGGTTAAGCGTTGGTAATGTTCTATTTTCATATTAACTTCCAATTAAATTGAGACTTCCATTATCAAGAGAACGCAGTAGAATGCGGCCATCAAACTAAATAGGACTTATTCTCATTACAATGAACAATTCAGAAGACACTATTAGCCGTTCTTGGTTAATAACTCAAGTAAAAAAACACAAGTCCAAATTACTGTTTGCTAACATTATTGCCATATTTGCAACTCTCATTAGTGTCCCTATCCCGTTGCTCATGCCATTAATGGTTGATGAAGTATTACTTGATAAGCCCGCTTCAGGCTTAGAGATGATGAACCACCTACTTCCATCTTCATTACAAACACCGACTGGCTATATCGCACTAACTTTGTTGTTAGTGATTATCATGCGCTCCGTTAGCCAAGCGCTGAACATTCTGCAAGGGCGCCAGTTTACGCTTGTGTCCAAAACAATTACCTATAAAATGCGCAGCAAGATGATAGATAAGCTTGGCCGCATCAGTATTCGACAATACGAAACCAAAGGCAGTGGCGGTATTAACGCCCACCTAATAACAGACATAGAGACAATAGATAAGTTCATTGGCTCGACTCTTTCTAAATTTATCATCAGCTTCCTGACCGTGTTCGGGACAGCGATCGTGCTGTTGTGGTTAGAGTGGCGTTTAGGATTGTTCATTTTATTGGTCAATCCTGTTGTAATTTATTTCTCCCGTAAACTAGGCAGCAGGGTCAAACACCTTAAGAAATACGAAAACCAATCTTTCGAGCGCTTTCAAAACCGTTTGGTGGAAACCTTAGACGGCATTTACCAACTGCGTGCGGCGAATAAAGAACGTATCTTTCTCGATCAACTTAAGGTTCAAGCAAACCAAGTAAGAATCGATGCAGACAAATACGCTTGGCAATCTGAAGCTGCTGGCCGTGTTTCGTTTCTGCTGTTCTTACTAGGTTTCGAGCTTTTCCGTGCCGTCGCTATGCTAATGGTGTTATTCAGTGACTTAACCATTGGTCAGATTTTCGCGGTATTTGGCTACTTGTGGTTCATGTTAGGCCCGGTCCAAGAGCTACTAGGGATTCAATTCTCTTGGTATAGCGCGAAAGCGGCACTACAACGCATCAACGATCTTCTTCAGTTAGAAGAAGAGAAGCGCCCTATCAGTAAAGTGAACCCATTTACTGAAGATCAAGAAGTGACAGTTGACATCGAAGACGTTACATTCTCCTACACATTAGAAAACACTGTTTTAAATAGGCTATCGCTGCACATCCCTGCAGGTAAAAAAGTCGCTTTGGTCGGTGCGAGTGGAGGGGGTAAATCTACGTTAATCCAGTTGCTGATTGGGGTTTACCAAGCAGACTCAGGTTGCATTCGCTATAACGGTGAAACAACCGATGACATCAGCTTTGATGTAATACGCAATCAAATTGCCGTTGTTTTACAACAACCTATACTCTTTAACGATACATTAAGGCATAATCTGACCCTTGGTGCTGAATACGACGAAATGTCGTTGTGGCGTGCGCTTGAAGTCGCTCAAATGCAAGATGTCATCAAGCAACTGAGCAATGGCTTAGATACACAAATTGGTAGGAATGGCGTTCGACTGTCTGGTGGTCAACGACAACGCTTAGCAATAGCTCGTATAGTGCTGAGCAATCCTAAGTTTGTTATTCTTGATGAAGCGACATCTGCACTCGATACAGCAACAGAGTCAGCACTGCATAAAGCGTTGAGCGAGTTTTTGAAAGATCGCACAACTTTGATAGTGGCTCATCGATTATCAGCGGTGAAACAAGCCGATCTAATCTATGTTTTAGAAGATGGACAAGTCACACAGACGGGAACACATGGTGAATTGGTTGAACAACAAGGACTCTATCAAACACTCTACGGCAGTGTGCAATCGCACGCCTGATGTTTGTGGCTCTGAGTCTTTAAGTCGCGTTGCTAACCTAACTTACGTTTCAACTTGGGAGGTCGCGTGACCTCCCCATCCGTAACCAACCCTTTATCAACAAAACACCAATGCGACAGCAGCTCAGTGCGTCTTTGCCAGGGCTGCGAACTTCCCGTAGATAAAATGGACATCCCTTTAGGGAAATCAGCTTACTGCCCAAGATGCGGAACTCAGCTTTATAGAGGCGGTACCCCTAGCCTCTCTGGAAACCTAGCAATCGCAATTACCTGCTTATTGCTGTTTATCCCATCGCACTTTTTTGAATTCATCAGTATTCGCCTGATTGGCGTCATGATACCCGCGACGTTACCATCGGGTGTTTTTACCTTAATGGGCGAAGGCTTTCCTCTACTTGGTTTGCTGATCCTGTTCTGCAGTTCGATCGCTCCGTTGCTCGTGTGCACCTCGGTACTCATCACTCATGCATCACTGCGTCTTAAGATCTTCACACCCTTTCGTTATGCATTAGCCATTATTCAGACTCTCAAACATTGGATGATGTTGGATGTGTTTCTGGTAAGTTTGGCGGTCTCATGTTTCAAACTGCAAGATTACTCTGACATTTTCGTCGGCCCTGGTTTGATTGGCCTGATTCTTCTGCAGCTTTTCAGCGTATTACTAGTAAGCCGTATCAGTGTACGTCGCTACTGGGAAGCTTGGGCAAAAGAATCCGAATACTCTTTTGCTGAGAGTAAGAACGTACACTGTCACAACTGTCACCTATCTCAGCCTGACGGTCATACTTGTGTGCGTTGTCACCATGACTTATACCACCGCAAGCCCTACTCTATACAGAAAACTTGGGCTCTGCTATTTGCCGCATCCGTGGCTATCGTGCCAGCCAATGTCATTCCTATTTCTATTCTTATTACCAACGGTCAAAGGCTAGAAGACACCATCATTTCCGGTGTCGCTTCGCTGATTAATAGCGATATGTATGGCATCGCTGCGATCATTTTCATTGCCAGTATCGTCGTGCCAGTCGCGAAAATACTGGGCCTCGCGTACATCTTAATCTGTATCAAGATGAAGCGCGCCGTTTACCACAGGCAACGTATGACCATCTATTTCATCGTGAAATGGGTGGGGAAATGGTCGGTAATGGATCTGTTCGTTATTTCGATCATGATGACCTTGGTCGACCGCGGACAAATTTTAAACTTTACACCAGGTTATGGTGCAGTCGCTTTTGGCGTCGTAGTTGTTCTCACGATGCTAGCAGCGGAAAGCTTAGATCCTAGGCTAATTTGGGATAACTACACCTCTAAAGATGAGTCAGTGAATGAACAACGATAACCAATCACAAACGTCATATTCACCAGAAGTAAGGAAAAACAAAGGCATCTCACCTTTGTGGATTCTGCCGATATTAACCGTCGCCTTAGCCGGTTGGTTGGTCATGAAATCGATACACGATGCTGGGCAACGTGTGCAAATATACTTCTCAGATGCCGCAGGTTTAGTCGCAGGTCGAACAACGATTCGTTACCAAGGCTTAGAAGTGGGTATGGTGCGCGACATCACTTTATCCAAAGATCTATCGAGCATCTATGTCGATGCAGACATCTACCCTGAAGCGAAGAAGCTACTCTCAAAAGGCACTCGTTTCTGGCTTGTAAAACCGACAGCAAGTTTGTCGGGTATCTCAGGATTAGACGCACTTGTTTCAGGTAACTATATTGCTATCCACCCGAGCGAAACCAAACAAGACCCAGAAACCATTTTCCAAGCGTTAGAATCCTCCCCTTCTGATTTACTGGCTTCTGAAGGTTTGAATATTTCACTGACGACCAAAGATCTGGGTGGCGTATCTGTTGGTTCTCAAATCGTTTACCGTAAAATCCCAATTGGTGAGGTTTACAACTACCAGCTAAACGACAACGCGAAATCCGTTACGATTCAAGCGTCGATTAAAGATGAATACAGCCATATCATTACCGACCAAAGCCGTTTTTGGAATGTCAGTGGCTTAGGTGCCAGTATTGGCTTTTCTGGTGTTGATGTTCGCTTAGAGAGCCTAAGTGCATTGCTTGGCGGTTCAATTGCGGTCGACTCTCCAGGAGAAGGCCAACCGGTTGAGATGAATACTAAGTTCAAACTCTACCCAGATCTGAAAACAGCGGGTCGAGGTATCTCTATCAAGATTGCCGTTCCCGATGATAATAAAATCAGTGCAACGGGTGCTCCGATCATGTATCGCGGCATTGAAATCGGTCAAATCACTGATTTATCGCTAAGTGAAGGGCGTGAAAACGTCGTTGCATCTGCCGCTATCCAACCGGCATTCAGTGACTTTTTAAACAGCGGCAGTAAATTCGTTCTAGAAGAGGCTGAACTGTCGCTTACTGGCATGAAAAACATTGCCAATTTAGTGACAGGTAACTTTTTAACCTTGGTACCGGGTGAAGGTGAAAAGGCGCGTCGATTTACTGCAATCCGCAAAAATGAATTCAGTCAGGAACAAGAGAAATCCGTTGCGATTCGCTTAACGTCGAACAATTCGTTCGGGTTAGATGTCGGTACACAACTTCTCTACAAAGGCATTGCCGTTGGCTCTATCATCCATGTGGGATTAGTTGATGGTGTTGGTACGGGCTCTGAAAAACACGAAGTCTTCATGGATGCACTTATCGATAATGAGTACGCGCACCTTATCAAAAGCCACAACCGTTTCTTTGTGACAGGTAGTGCGACTGCAGAGCTAACCGAATCAGGCTTGAGTGTTACGGTCCCACCAGCAAAACAGCTTCTTACCGGCTCGATTAGCTTTGTGAGTGAAGGTAAATCTGAAGCTCGAACGGACTACCAACTTTTCCAAAGTAAGTCGTTAGCAGAAATTGCTAAGTTTAATCAGTCTGGTTCAAAGACACTTTCTTTGTTTGCCAGTGAGTTACCTTCAATTTCTAAAGGCAGTCCACTCCTCTACCGCAACCTACAAGTGGGTAGTATTTCTGATTTTCAGCTTGCCGACGGTGGCGTAAGAATCAAAGTCACAATCGAAAATCGTTACACGCACTTACTCAACAAGCACACTGTTTTCTGGAACCGATCAGGCGTTGAGGTTGATGCGTCGCTATCGGGTATCAGCATTAAAGCGGCACCAGTTAAAACCCTTATCCAAGGCGGTATTGCTTTTGACTCTCTGCCGGGAATCGACAACAAACTTGGTGACGTGTGGAAGCTTTACAAAGATTCAAAATCTGCTCGAAAATTTGGCCGCGCGATTACTATCACCTCTTCTGGCGATCAAGAAGTCAACAAGGGCATGGCGATCAAATATCAAGGTGTCACTGTTGGTGAGGTTACTTTGGTGATTCCGAACTTCAACAAGGGCGGCATTGAAATTACTGCGCGTATTTTACCTGAGTACGTCGACAAGATTGCCGTGACGAACAGTCACTTCTGGTTGGCAGAACCTGAGATTGGCCTTAATGGCATCAAAAACGTCTCTGCGCTGCTCTCTAAACACATCAACGTAGACCCGGGCAAAGGTGAAAGAAACACGAAATTTGAGCTTAGCAAAGGACCTGTGCAGCCTGAAGGCAAGATATTCCAACTGCAAAGCGAAACGCGCGGCTCAGTATCTGAAGGTACACCTATCCTATTCCGTGAACTAGAAATTGGCAGTGTTATAGATGTTCAGCTGGGCGAGTTTGCTGATCGCATCATATCTACGATTCAAATAGAACCTGACTACGCGTATCTAATCCGCGCAAACACCGTGTTCTGGAACGTGTCGGGCGTCGATGTCTCTATCGGCCTGTCAGGCGCAAACATCAAAGCCGGAACGGTAGACAGCTTGTTAAGAGGTGGTATTACATTCTCAACGCCACCGACAAATGAACTTCAACCAGTAGCAAGCGAAGATCAGTCTTTCTACCTCTATCCTCAAGCCGAAGATGAGTGGAAATCATGGAGAACCGCAATTCCTCGTCCATAGAGTGAACTCTCTGACGTTTCTGGAAGATTAATTCTTCATCAAAATGCAGCCATTAGGCTGCATTTTTGTTGTTTGCTGCAAATATGGTTTAGGACGGCCTCATTTTGCTTTAAACTCCCCGCATTAATGCAATAAATCGAGATACTCTTTTGCACGCTAACGTATATATTCCTGAAGAATTCCTAACGCACATCGAAGCAATCATGCCTAGTCATCTAGATATGGCTTCTTTTGTTGCGTCATGCCAAAAACCACTTCGTAAAAGTATTCGAATCAACACATTGAAAATCAGTGTTGAAGACTTCCTAGTACGAGCAAAAGAGAAAGGCTGGGAACTGGAACCTGTACCTTGGTGTGAAACGGGCTTTTGGATTACAGCGGACGAAAGTGAAGCGCCACTAGGTAATACGGCAGAACACATGTCTGGTCTTTTCTACATCCAAGAAGCCAGCTCGATGATGCCACCCTCGGCACTTTTCCAAGGCGAAGCTGATTACCAAGCGGTGCTAGACACTGCGGCTGCACCAGGCTCTAAAACAACGCAAATCGCTGCGCTAATGAATAATCGCGGTGTATTGGTTGCCAATGAGTATGCAGCAAGCCGTGTGAAAGTCCTTCACGCCAACATCGAACGTTGTGGCGTTCGTAATGCCGCTCTAAGTAACTTTGACGGTCGAGTTTTTGGTGGTTGGTTACCAGAACAGTTTGATGCTGTGTTGCTAGACGCACCCTGCTCTGGCGAAGGCACCATTCGTAAAGATGCCGATGCGATGAAGAACTGGACGTATCAATCAGTGGTCGACATTGCCGACACGCAAAAAGATCTGATTGAAAGTGCATTCCATGCTCTTAAACCTAATGGTGTTTTGGTTTACTCAACGTGTACGCTTAGCACCGAAGAGAACCAACAAGTGTGTCATCACCTAAAAGAAACCTTTGGTGATGCGGTTGAATTCGAATCTCTGGAATCACTATTCGACAACGCAAAAGCAACCACGACAGAAGAAGGCTTTCTTCACATCTTCCCACAGGTCTATGACTCTGAAGGTTTCTTTGTTGCACGTATCCGTAAACTAGCGTCTGTTACTCCACCAGAAGTTAAAAAACGTATGGGTAAATTCCCATTTGAAAAAGCATCAAAGAAAACTCAGCAAGAAGTCGCTGAACAACTAATGAGTACTCTCGATATCGAATTGCCAAGCGATACTCAGGTTTGGATTCGCGACAAAGACGTTTGGCTATTCCCAGAAGCGCTAGAGCCGATGATCGGTGAGTTCCGTTTTTCTCGCATGGGAATCAAGATCGCTGAAACCCATAAAAAAGGTTACCGCTGGCAGCACCAAGTAGCGACAACGCTCGCAACAGGTAATGAAGCTAATGTTGTAGAGCTTAGTATTGAAGATGCTCGTGAATGGTTCATGGGCCGCGATGTTCGCCCTGAAAACTTGTCAGGAAAAGGTGAAGTACTAGTGAAGTACAATGGTGCAATCATCGGCCTTGGTAAGTGGGTTGGCAACCGAGTGAAGAACGGTTTACCACGCGAACTCGTGCGCGATAAGAACCTTTTCTAAAAGCGTTCGCACTGAGTACACCTTAATAAACAAAAAGCCCAAACAACGTTAATTGTTTGGGCTTTTTCTATTCTATCGGCCATATAAGTCAGTGTGCGAGCGCTTGTAAATCAACAGCTAATTATATAAATATCAATTCAAGTCACTATTTCCAAAAAGAAAAATCGCACTTTAGAGAATCTAAACTAGACTTCAATCTAACAGTCAAAAGATTAAAACGATTAGCGTAGGCTCTTCGGAGCCCTTTCCCCTAAGCCCAAACAGGAAGGTTTGGGCTTTTTTTTGACCGAAAGGACCGCTTACTTAACTAAGCTGATACCTTCTTTGTCGATAGTGATCTTGCCAGATTTGTATAGACCACCAATTGTCTTCTTGAACGTACCTTTGCTGGTTCTGAATGCAGAGAAAATAACTTCAGGAGAAGACTTATCATTCAAAGGCAGGTAACCGCCTTTCTTCTCAAGCAGGTCAAGAACCTTAGTGCTTAGGTCATCCATCTTAGCCACACCAACCTTCTGAAGAGACAAATCAATCTTACCGTCTTCTTCACGAACGTTTTTAATGTAGCCTTTTAGTGTTTTACCAATGAACAGCTTACCGATGATGTCAGATGGGAAAATCATACCCCAGTGTTCACCGTTCACGATCGCTTTGTAACCTAACTGGCTGCGCTCAGCGATAATGAGATCGACTTGCTCATTTTGCTTATAAGTCGCAGGCGTGTTGTCTAACCATTTGTTGAACTTCGTTGTACCAACGATACGGCTCGATGCTTTATCGATATACACATATACTAAGATTGACTGACCTTCGTTTAAACGGCCACGCTGCTCGCTGAAAGGAACAAGAAGGTCTTTACCTTTCACGCCCCAGCTCATGAATGCACCAGTGCTGTTAACACCTTCAACCGTCATCAAACCAAACTGGCCTACTTGAGCTATTGGTTTTTCAGTCGTTGCAGCGATCTGGTTGTCAGAATCTATGTATAAGAAAACATCTAGCTTTTGACCAATTTCAACACCTTCAGGAGTAAATCGTTTCGGCAGCAACACGGTTCCATAGTCGCTCGCGTCAAGGAATACACCGAAGTCTGCTTGTTTTACTACTTCTAAGTTGTTTATTTGACCAATATTAATCATCAAGATTTTCTCTACTTTAAATTTGGCGGTGATTATACGTGATCTCTGATATGCTTTCGCTAGTTTCATTCATATTTTTACATTCTAGGAGACATCGTTGATCACCGTTGATAAACAAGATGCGATAACACTCAAAATTAACCATGCAATGGCGAAGACCAAAAAGCTCGACATGGACGTTTATCTATTCATTCCCGGTGAACTTGGACTGACTCCTGAAGTGCTTTCTGAAAGTGCCTTTTTCTACAGCTCAATCACTCAAAAACGTGCCTACTATAGTGACAAAACACTTTTACCTTTGGTACACAGTCGCTTGGCAAAACGTGGACGCTTATCTACAACACAGTATCGTGTCAGTTTGAGTCTGTTTGCCTACCAATATGTTATCGCGTTAGATAAAGCAGTCAGCAGCTTAAATAAAACTGATAGTGACGACGTAACGGCTGATGAAGTAGATGAAGTCATTGAATTGGCTTTAGATATCTTGAAGAAGCTACGCCGAAGCATCCCTTACGAAGAAAATCTCAAGCGCTACTACGCTAATATCGATAACTACCTATCTTGGTATACCGAGCAAAAGTTCCTATCGCTAGTTTCACACATGCCACGAGGTAGTGAGTATTCAACGATTAAAGAACGACTCTTAACGCTTTGTGATAAAGAGACCGCGCACCGTAAACTGAACCGCTACAACTCAGCAAGAGTTCGAGAGGACGTTACCCGCTTGAGTAACAAGATGCGTTTGCTGCGTCGTTTGATTGAACACCCTATCGTGCTTAAAGAAAAGACAACGTCGATGGGTAAGAATGTTAAGCGTGCCGTGAAAGGCATCGCGACCGGTTTGGTGATGGTTGTCGTGACCACTACTGTGATCTTGGCTCGTGACTTTCTTGGTGAGATTACCGCCTCTTTCATCGTGGCAATGTCTTTCATTTACGCACTGCGTGAGATCTTTAAAGATGACTTGAGAGACATCCTTTGGCGCTGGCTGCGTAAAGGCAAGCCAAAATGGAAGCGTCGTTACTATGATCCAACGACCAACAAGTCAGTAGGCCATAAACTGGAATGGTTGGACTACGCAAATTTTTCTAAGCTTGCAGATCGCATTCAGTCGATCCGTAAAAAGCGTGTGGTACAACGTGAAGAGCAAATCTTGCATTACCGCTCTCATACTGAGATGTCGACATCGACCTTTATGAGTGGTTATGAGGAGACTCGTGAAACGTTATCGATCAGCCTAAGAGCGCTGACACGGTTGATGGATAAAGGCTCAAACAAGATCTACCGCTTGAATGAAGGACAAGTGAGCCGCGAATCAGTAGAAAAGCGTCATCTTCTCAACCTGATCATTAAAGAGAACAACCATGATAACGAACCAACCTACTACCGTTGGAAGATCGTTATGAACCGTTCAAAAATAGTTGATATTGAGCAGATCACTCAAGAGTCATAGAGCCGTTATAAAGTTCTCTATAACGGTATGTGGAAACCATTCACATACCGTTGTTTTATCTCTTCAACGTTACCCATGACTTCTAAACCAAAATCTATTATTTAATCGCTATTTTCTTGAAGGGACTTTCTTAATTGAAAGCGTAAGCGTGAACTCCGCCATCGGCTCGTCACCATGTAAAGATGGGCAAGTCGCGATAATGGTTACGGGTTGATTGACCCGTTCTCCGGTCGACATGGTTTCTGCCAGCATAGTGTTGATCAGCTGACCGTCGTTACAAGTGAAATGCACATCACCTTCAGGGCGCTTCAAAAAGTTACCCGTCACCTCTTTAAAAGCCAACGAGATCTTTTCACCTTGCTGCTGAGATTTGCTCATCGCAAGAAACCCACCCGCGACATCCGCACCTACAGCCAAAACGCCAAAGTACATACTGTTAAGGTGATTCTTAGTACGCCTTCTAAGCGGGATTTTCACTTCAACATGTTGGTTGTCCAACGCGAGTAGTTTTGGTCGGCACAACCAGATAAGTGGGACTTTGAAAAAGCCAAACATGCTTAAGTAGAAATTTGCTTTTTGTAGAGGGGTCAACATTCGGATTACCTAGTCAAATCAGTCATCAGACCAGTTAATCGATTAGCGATAGAGATGTCAAAAAAAATGTTACAAAAAAGAGATATCATCGCACAATGATATCTCTTTCATTCTCAAAGCATTAGCGCCTTAAGTCGGCTTATCAGGCAAGCTAATCGATTTACGCAGTCACGACCGTTTCTACGCATTCAAGATCAGCTATGTAACCTTGTAGACGTGGGTAATCCACTAAGCCTTGAGTTACTAGCAGCACTGGCTTCTTCGCGTTCAGGGTTGCTTTAACAATCATATCCAACAAGGTAATAACCGCTTCGTTTTGTGGATCAAAAGCGTGCTGCTGAGCTTCATTGTGTTTGTCTACGCCTAAAGTGAAAGACGCTAAGCTATCAACGTTTACCACTACACCATCGAAGTAATGCAGTAAACGTTCGCTCAGTAGCACTGCAGACGGCACATCGCACGAGAACAGTACTTTCAAACCGTTAAGGCCGCGTGGTAGCCCTTGCTCGGCAAGCAGGTCAATAATCTTAGCGGCATCGCTTAACGCACGAACGTAAGGCACAACTACTTCAACGTTGATGCCCTGCTCACGTAATGCCTTAATAACCTGACATTCTAAAGCGAAAGCCTTGCTGTATTCTGGTGTCGCGTAACGAGCAACGCCACGAACACCTAGTGCAGGGTTAATCTCTTCTGCTTCACAGTTCCCGCCAAGCAGCGAACGGAATCCATAGCTGTCTGCACTGCTTAATGCGATACGAACAGAAGTGTGATTTGGCTGAACGGCAGCTTGAATGGCAATCACTAAGGTCGAAACAAAATGCTCATCGACTGTTTTATCGCCAAGGATCGCTTCTAAAGACGTTTTTTCAATATCAGTCAAAGTATCTAAGTGACTCTCGATACTTGGGTGGTAGAAGACACGATCCATCACTAATTCTGATAATGAAACGTATAAGTGGTTAGAATTATTATTATCGTTGTAAGAAGGCAGCACATCACCTAAGACGAGTTCTGGGTGCAAAGTGCTTTGATTTTCTTGAGTCATTGCTGCTCCAGCATTTTTATGTTGTGTTCAAACGAAAATACCGATAGCTGCCTGTTAATACAAGTGAAAATCCCTTATTTGACGCTGGCCTGCTGATAAAAATAAGAATATTAGCAATAACTGAGATAACTTTGACTCAATAGAGTTTATTCCTCTGTTCAATTCCGTTATCTTAACCACTCCGCAATAGAATAAAAAAGCTATCACATGCCATTAAAAACTGATGAGTTGAGAACCCAAGCTCTGGGTCCTATGCCAACTCCTGCCGAACTAGGCAATGCACACCCTATTACTGACGACGTTGCTGAGCGCATTAAAAATTCTCGCCGCCAAATCGAAGATATCCTAACTGGTCGTGATAACCGCCTATTAGTTATCGTAGGCCCTTGCTCTGTTCACGATACAGATGCGGCACTTGATTACGCTGAGCGCCTAAGCAAAATTCAAGACCAGTACAAAGATGAACTGTTCGTTGTAATGAGAACCTACTTCGAGAAGCCTCGTACTGTTGTAGGTTGGAAGGGTTTGATTACAGATCCTAACCTTGATGGTTCATACGCACTTGAAACAGGCTTGAGCAAAGCTCGTAAGCTTCTGCTAGATATCAACAAGCTTGGCCTCGCTACCGCGACTGAATTCCTTGATATGATCACAGGTCAGTACATTGCAGACCTCATCACTTGGGGTGCGATTGGCGCTCGTACAACTGAATCTCAGATTCACCGTGAAATGGCTTCTGCACTGTCTTGCCCTGTTGGCTTCAAGAACGCGACCAACGGCAACATCAAGATTGCTATCGATGCAATTCGTGCAGCACATGCTTCACACTACTTCTACTCTCCAGATAAGAACGGCCGCATGACGGTTTACCGTACTTCTGGCAACCCATACGGTCACGTTATTCTACGTGGTGGTGATAAAGGCCCTAACTTCGACGCTGAATCTGTAGATACTGCATGTAAGCAACTGGCTGAATTCGATCTACCTCAACGTTTGGTTGTAGACTTTAGCCACGCTAACTGTCAGAAGCAACACCGTAAGCAGTTAGAAGTTGCACAAGACATTTGTGAGCAAATTAAATCTAACAAGAACCAAATTGCAGGCATTATGGCAGAGAGCTTCATTATTGAAGGCAACCAGCCAATGACAGACATCAACAACCTAGAATATGGCAAGTCGATTACTGACCCATGCCTAAGCTGGGAAGATACTGCAACAATGCTAGACATGCTTGCAACAGCAATTAAAGATAGAAACTTAGCTTAAGGAAACAACACAATGCCATCATTTGACATTATCTCTGAAGTAGAAGCAGTAGAACTGCGTAACGCAGTAGACAACGCAAACCGTGAACTATCGACTCGTTTCGATTTCCGCGGCGTTGACGCAAGCTTTGATTACAAAGATGAATCAGTAAAATTGACTGCTCAAGACGATTTTCAACTGAAGCAAATGCGCGATATCCTTCGCAGCAACCTAACGAAGCGTAATGTTGATCCTAACGCGATGGAAGCGAAAGCGGCAGACCAAACAGGTCGCACTTGGCACCAAACGGTTATCTTTAAGCAAGGCATTGAAACTGATGTCGCTAAGAAGATCGTTAAGCTAATCAAAGACAACAAAGTTAAAGTTCAAGCTTCTATCCAAGGCGACAAAGTTCGTGTTACTGGTAAGAAGCGTGATGACCTACAAGCTGTTATGGCTCTAGTTCGCGGCGGTGAACTTGGTCAACCTTTCCAGTTTGACAACTTCCGCGACTAATTATTGAGTTTGAGCGACCGCCTATTTGGGTTGCTCATTCATCAGCACAATGCCGTGTTTGAAATAGCAAAAAGCCACTTCTTTAAGGGAAGTGGCTTTTTATTTATCTGGTCCAGTTTTAGTTTTATTCCGAGCCTCTAGCCGATTTAAAACAACCAGAAAGCTCTCATTTCAACTAGAAGCAACAGCCTCAACTGAGTACTTGGGCTGCTGACAATTTTAGGTCTTTGCCGACCAACAGATTAAACTCTACGCTTGCTGGTGGAATAAACACACACACTCGTAATTTCTCTGCTCTTGCTTGCTCAAGCTTTGTTGATAGCTCTCCGCTGTTGGCGTAGCTCTCTCTTTCTGCATCTCGGCGGCACAGGTCGATAAATTCAAATGGACAATCGCTCGGTGAAAGTACGAGCTCTGCCTCCTGCATCAAACGTAAAGCCTTCATAGACAACAGCTCGACATCTTGCTCGAATTCAATCCAAGTGACCTGCCCTTCGCTATCAATGCCTTCGGTTAGCGCTTGCTGGTAGTAAGACTCTAACTGCTCTCTGTCATTCACCTGCTCGATAAAGCTGGATGACAAGAAACGCTCCCAAAATTTACGACGCTCGTCGACGGTTGGGAATGACTCTTTGATTGAATTGCGTTTTGATGCACCGAAGTCTGCTATCAAACCTATGTTTTGTGGCAATACCGTTTCGAGTTTTTCTCTGATATTTCTTACTAAAACAGGTGATGCCCCGCCACTAGAGATGGCAATTTGGATTCTGCCGCGATTTATCATCGAAGGTGTGATGAAATCGCAGTAAGGAAGATCGTCAACCACATTGACTAAAATGCCCAGTTTTTTCGCATCATTATACACTTGGTGATTCAAGCTTGGGTTGTCTGTTGTGGCCCAAACCTGCAAGTAATTTTTCGATATGATCTGTGACGAGTAAAAGTTTTGAACCCAGTGAAGCTTGTTCTCGTCCACAAGCTGCTTTAAGTAAGGCGCTACCTTGGGAGACACCAAAGTCACATCCGCTCCCGCTCGTAGTAAGCTATCGACTTTACGGCAAGCAACCTCACCCCCACCAACCACTAAGATTGGCTTATTTTCTACATCCAAAAACATTGGGAAATAACGCATGTTCTTCCTTGAGACTACTTCAATAACTATTCAGCCATGCTACCAAATTTGGAGCATATTCATAACTATCGAAGTGTAATAAAAATATTTATTGACCAAATTTCAACATTTCTTAAGTTTAATATTTCATCATTGCGATGTGGATTCAGAATATTTATCTAGTCGATTATCAATATAAAAATCTAAATCTCGTTGCACCAACAGTGTGAACCGTTGCACTATTTACATTCACTTAACATTTGGTCATTCTAATTGTGTTCGGATTTGTGATTTCATTCAAAATTCTTTTTAAATTATACATTTGTGAAACTACGGATCCTTTCCTAACCTTATAAACAGTTGTTTAAATCGCACACAGTTTCATTTGCAAAATGCAAGTCGTTTAATTTGAACAACAAGGTCATAGAAAACGCAACACATAAGAGAAACTCAAACGAGCACGAGTATCAGGTGTCACCTGGTTAACAAGGAAGGATACAAATGACAAATAAACTAACACTTCTTGCTTCAGTAGTAGCTGCATCAACTGCGATGATGGCAACATCGGCATCAGCGGCAGAAAGCACTCTGGACAAAGTCACATCTCAAGGTTTTCTAACTTGTGGTGTAAGTACCGGTCTTCCAGGGTTCTCTAACCCTAACTCAAAAGGTGAATGGGAAGGAATTGATGTTGAGTATTGTCAAGCTCTTGCAGCGGCTGTACTCGGTGACAAGACTAAAGTTAAGTATGTACCTCTAACAGCAAAAGAGCGTTTTACTGCGCTTCAATCTGGCGAAATCGACGTACTATCTCGTAACACAACATGGACATTACATCGTGACACTGCTCTAGGTCTGAACTTCGTAGGCGTTAACTACTACGATGGTCAAGGCTTCATGGTTAAGAAAGAACTTGGCCTAACAAGTGCTCAAGAGCTTGATGGCGCTTCTGTATGTGTTCAATCAGGTACAACAACTGAACTTAACCTAGCCGATTACTTCCGTAACAGTGGCATGTCTTACAAGCCAGTGGTATTCGATACGGCAGCACAAACATCGAAAGGTTTCGACGCAGGTCGTTGTGACGTACTAACAACTGACCAATCTGGTCTATACGCACTTCGCCTAAACCTAGCTGATCCTAAATCTGCAGAAGTACTTCCTGAAATCATCTCTAAAGAGCCTCTAGGCCCTGTTGTTCGTCAGGATGATGACCAATGGTTTAACGTTGCTAAGTGGACACTTTCAGCAATGATTAACGCGGAAGAATACGGCATCTCTTCTAAAAATGCAGACGAAATGCTTAAGTCAAAAGATCCAAACATCAAACGTATTCTTGGTGTAGACGGTCCTAAAGGTAAAGGCCTTGGCATTCGCGACGACTGGGGTTACCAAGTAATTAAGCAAGTTGGTAACTACGGTGAGAGTTTTGAGCGTACTGTTGGTACAGGTTCTCCACTTCAAATCTCTCGTGGTGTAAATGCATTATGGAATGCGGGCGGCTTTATGTACGCTCCACCAATCCGTTAATAAATTTTCAAGCATCAATTAGGGCGGAGTTTTCCGCCCTATTTATTAAATGGATTTGAGGTTATAGTAGTATGAAACCTAATGAAACTATTTCTCCAGCTCAGGCAAAGCCACAGCCCAAAAGTGCCAACTTATTTTACAACCCCACTTTTCGCTCCATCATTTTCCAAATTATCGCCGTCGGGGCGCTTTGTGCTTTCTTTTACACGATTGTAAATAATGCACTCACAAACTTAGATTCCCGTGGTATCACCACTGGTTTTGATTTTCTCTCACAAGAAGCTGGTTTTGGTATCGGCTTAACACTGATTGAATACGACGAGACCTACTCATACGGTCGTACATTCTTTATCGGTCTTCTCAATACCGCTTTGGTTTCAGTACTCGGCATCATGCTAGCGACAGTGCTGGGCTTTAGTATGGGTATCGCTAGACTCTCTTCAAACTGGCTAGTTAGCCGATTTGCAGCTGTCTACATTGAGATATTCCGAAATATCCCTCTGCTATTACAAATCTTTTTCTGGTATTTCGCCGTTCTACAAGCCTTGCCTTCTGCTCGTCAAAGTATGAGTCTAGGTGAAGCAATTTTCTTGAACGTACGCGGGTTGTACTTCCCTGCTCCAGTCTTTGAGCAAGGCAGTAGCATTGTCATCGCATCATTGATTGTCGGTATTATCGCTACGTTTATTATCAACATCTGGGCTAAGAACAGACAGAAGCTGACCGGCCAACAAACACCGATGTTGCGAATTGCCGCTGCGTTGATTTTAGGCTTACCGTTGATAACTTACTTTGTTATGGGCATGCCTATCTCTGCAGATTACCCTGTGTTGAAAGGGTTTAACTTCAAGGGTGGTGTTACGATAATCCCTGAGCTTGCTGCATTGATGCTCGCTTTAAGTATCTATACAGCAGCGTTCATTGCTGAGATTGTTCGTTCAGGTATTAACGCGGTAAACCATGGGCAAACTGAGGCTGCGATGTCTCTAGGCATCCCACGTTCTAGAACTCTAAAGCTTGTCATTATTCCACAAGCATTAAGAATCATTATCCCACCACTAACCAGTCAGTATCTAAACCTGACCAAAAACTCATCACTTGCGATGGCCATTGGTTATCCTGATCTTGTCTCTGTATTTGCAGGAACAACACTTAACCAAACTGGACAAGCTATCGAAGTAATCGCGATGACAATGGGCGTCTACCTAACCTTGAGCCTATTAACGTCCGCTCTAATGAACATATACAACCGCAAAGTAGCGTTGGTGGAGAGATAAGATGAGTACACATCAATTTCAACCTGATCTTCCGCCTCCAGCGAATACCGTTGGGCCAGTCGGTTGGTTAAGAAAAAATCTATTTAATGGACCTATTAACAGCGTCGTCACTGTGATTCTTGCTTACTTTGCTTTCACCCTATTATGGGCAATAGCGGATTGGGCATTCATCAGTGCCGACTGGATAGGAACCACACGCGATGCCTGTACTAGCGAAGGCGCTTGTTGGGTTTTTATCAGCGTTCGTTGGGACCAATTCATGTATGGCTTCTACCCAGAAGCTGAACTGTGGCGACCTCGCCTCTTCTACGCAACGTTGGCCATTTTTGTAGCCTTACTGGCTTATGAAAAAACACCTAAACGTACGTGGATTTGGTTGTTCTTCGTCAACATCTACCCATTTATCATTGCCGGCTTGCTATACGGTGGCGTCTTTGGGTTAGAAGTTGTTGATACCCATAAATGGGGCGGCCTATTGGTTACACTGGTCATCGCACTTGTTGGTATTGTAGTGTCACTCCCTATTGGTGTTGCACTTGCTCTTGGGCGTCGCTCAGAGATGCCGATCATTCGCAGTATGTGTACCGTATACATCGAAATTTGGCGTGGCGTACCGCTCATTACAGTTCTATTCATGGCTTCAGTAATGCTGCCACTCTTTTTATCAGAAGGGACAGAAACCGATAAGCTCATTCGAGCACTTGTAGGGGTAGTTCTATTCAGTGCAGCCTACATGGCCGAAGTAATTCGAGGTGGTCTACAAGCAATACCAAAAGGCCAATACGAAGCAGCTGATGCTCTGGGGTTAAGCTACTGGAAAAAGACTGGGCTTATCATTCTACCTCAAGCTCTTAAAATCACGATTCCTTCAATTGTGAACACCTTCATTGGTTTGTTTAAAGATACCAGTCTTGTTTTGATTATTGGTATGTTTGATGTACTAGGAATTGGCCAAGCCGCGAATACCGACCCTGAATGGCTTGGGTATTCAACAGAAAGTTATGTATTTGTCGCGTTAGTGTTCTGGGTGTTTTGTTTTGGCATGTCGAGATATTCGATATGGCTAGAAAACAGACTTCACACCGGTCACAAACGATAATTAACAAGATCAAGGACGTATTATGACGCAGCAGACAGAAAACAACTCTCAAGGTCTTATGATCGAGTTGAAAGACATGAACAAGTGGTACGGTGAATTCCACGTACTTAAGAACATCAATTTAGAAGTTAAAAAAGGCGAGAAAATCGTTATCTGTGGCCCTTCAGGCTCTGGTAAATCAACGATGATCCGCTGCATCAACCGATTAGAAGAGCACCAAAAAGGTCATATCTTCGTTTCAGGTAATGAATTAACGGAAGACCTAAAGAACATCGAAGCCGTGCGTAGAGATGTCGGCATGTGTTTCCAACACTTCAATCTGTTTCCACATCTGACGGTATTAGAGAACTGTACTCTGGCTCCAATCTGGGTCAAAAAGATGCCAAAAGAAGAAGCCGAAGCGATTGCAATGAAGTACCTAGAGCGCGTAAAAATCCCTGAGCAAGCGGACAAGTTCCCAGGTCAGCTTTCAGGTGGTCAACAGCAGCGTGTAGCTATCGCTCGCTCTTTGTGTATGAACCCTCAAGTGATGCTGTTTGATGAGCCAACGTCGGCGCTCGATCCAGAAATGGTTCGTGAGGTGTTAGACGTAATGGTTGAGCTTGCAGAAGAAGGCATGACGATGCTTTGTGTAACGCACGAGATGGGCTTTGCTAAAGAGGTCGCGGATCGCGTTATCTTCATGGATGCCGGTGAAATCATAGAAGAGAACAACCCTGTCGATTTCTTTGAAAACCCACAATCAGACAGAACGCAGAACTTCTTAAGCCAAATCTTACACCACTAATGTGTTATGATGCATAAACTACAGAGGCGGCTTAGGTCGCCTCTTTGTTTTCAGTGTTATAATTAGTTTTTCAAGATTATAAACAGCGATTCAGTGCGATTAAAATTGAACAACGAACCTTAACTGCACTTTAAGAAATAATTTGTTACACCTTCAGAAACACTTAACCGACTATTTTGATTATTATTTTACGTATACAAGAGGAATGAGAGACTTGATTTTTCGAACTTTCACCCCCATAAATGTACTAATAACTATTGAAGTCACCTTACGAGGAAGATTATGAACAGCCCTATGTTTTCACGCACAGCATCTCAAGAAAGTGCTCTGCAAACCAATAAAGTGTTGCGTAACACCTACGCATTACTGTCTATGACACTACTTTGGTCTGCTGTTGTAGCAGGCGTATCCATGGCGATGAACCTTCCTCGCCCGGGTCTTATTATCATGCTAGTTGGCTTCTACGGCCTACTTTTCCTAACAGAAAAGAACCGTGACAACAGCATGGGTCTAGTCTTCACATTCCTATTTACAGGTTTCTTAGGCTACACCATCGGTCCAATCTTAAACATGTACGTTGGCGCAGGCATGGGTGATGTCATCCTAACTGCACTTGGCGGTACAGCACTGGCGTTTATGGGCGCATCAGCTTACGCACTAACAACTAAGCGTGACCTGTCGTTCCTTAATGGCATGCTATTAGCGGGTTTCGTAGTACTACTTGTAGGTATGGTTGCAAACATCTTCCTACAAATGCCTCTACTATCATTGGCAATGAGCGGTATGTTCATCCTGTTCTCGACTGGTGTTATCTTGCTTACAACGCAAAACATCATTCGTGGCGGTGAAACAAACTACATCTCTGCAACGATCAGCTTGTACGTATCGATCTACAACATCTTCATCAGCCTACTAAGCATCCTAGGCATCATGGGCAGCGACGACTAATCGTTCCCATCATTGAAGAATATCTAGCCCAAGAGCCTACCTCTTGGGCTTTTTTGTATCTATAAGTACGATATTTCATTGGATAGCTACAATTTCTGTTGAGAAAGACAAACTTGGTCATGTACCCTATCCGCATAGTTAATTGGATTCTGGATTAAACATGTTTGAATATAACGGCAAGCAAATCGAAACCGACGCTCAAGGCTACCTATTGGATTACACGCAATGGGAAGAAGGCATGATTGAAATTCTTGCTCAAGACGAGGCGATTGAACTTACAGATGCACACTTAGAAGTCGTACATTTTGTAAGGAGCTTTTACGAAGAGTTCAACACCTCACCAGCGGTTCGCATGCTCGTTAAAGCAATGGAAAAAGCTCACGGCCCAGAAAAAGGCAATAGTAAGTACCTTTTCAAGTTATTCAAAAAAGGCCCTGCAAAACAAGCGACCAAGCTCGCCGGTTTACCTAAACCAGCAAAGTGCTTGTAAAACCTAACCCGCTTTAGGTCATTAAGTTACGTTCAATATAAAATACTGTAGTGCTACAACTACAGTATTTTAAACGCCCCTATGCGTACGTCTTGGCGCTCACTATCTTTAACTTGATGCATCACAACGTTGTCTACTGTTGCGCTCGAAGGGCCAATATAGAGCCAAGCATGTAACTTCTCAATTTGCTGACTCTCTCCGACAACTAACACTTCAACTCGACCATCATTTAAGTTCTTTGCATAACCTGAGAGACCCATAGCTTGCGCCTGCCTACTGGTGTGGTAACGGAACCCAACACATTGAACTACGCCTGACACGACAAAAATATATTGTGAACTTTCCATAACGTTGCCTCATAAATTATATGAATGATATAGTCGAGTTTCTATTCATTCACCGCTTATTGGTGGACTTACTTCGAGTATAACGATTATGAAAGAAATCCCATTTCGTTGGATTGACAAATATCTCATTCACCTAAAAATCCAAGAAAAGTTCTATCTACTCTTCTTATTGCCTCTTCTCGCCCTGGTTATATTAACTCTCGTTTTAGATAGTGCCGCGGACTCTTTACTTGCTCACCTTTATCAAGAAGAAATGCTCTTGATGAAAGGGCTTATCGAAGCGGGTCAACTCACTAAAGATCAAGTAGCTCAGCTTGTCAGCAGCTCTGAAACCATCTCTTTAGGCTACGGTGCTGGTTCTGTTTCAGTGATGAATGGAGCGTTCAGCCTAGTTGCTAACCATGACCAAAACCTTTGGTCTGCTCTATCGTGCGTATTTCGGTGATTGCGAACGCTTGTTTCGGTTTATTCCGAACACCTGAACCAGCACTTTTTCTCTTTCCCTATTTTTACTCTAAGTGTTCGGATTGCGCCAGTTTTCTCATTGATTCTCCTCCCAGTTCTATTCGATGACTATTGTGAACTAGACGATCCATTAGAGCGTCAGCGACAGTGGCGTTGCCGATCATGTTGTACCACTCTTTTACTGGTAACTGGCTGATGACGATTGTGCTGCTGTTTTGGTAACGGTCTTCAAGCACTTCTAACAAGTGACCAGCATGCTCTTGAGTCAGTTTTTCCATCCCCCAGTCGTCGAGGAGTAGTAAGCCTTTCTTAGCCAGCGACTGAAGTTGTTTTTGATAGCTACCATCCAGACGACCTGCGGTCAGATCATCAAGCAAGCGAGTTAATCGGTAGTACCTGACGGTTTGCTGTTGGTCGCAGGCACTGGTTGCCAGAGCGCAACCAAGATAGGTTTTGCCAGTACCTGTTGGGCCTGTGATCAAGATATTCTGATGCTTATGCAGATAACTGCCTGTTAGCAGTTCGCTCATCTGTTTACGATTGAGATTTCGTCCCTCTTTGTAGATGAGTTGGCTCGGCTGGGCATCCACTCTCAGCTTTGCTTGTCGCTTCAAGCGTTGGATTTTGCTCTGATTACGGTTCAAGATTTCACTCTCCAGGAGCAAGCTTAACCGCTCCTCGAAGTCCAGCTCTGCGTAGGTGGTCAGTTGCTCTTGTTGCTGCTCTAACGCTTTCGCCGCATGGCTCAAGCGCAGGGTTTTAAGTTGGTCATTGAGTGCGTTCATATCCTTTCTCCTAGTGATAACAGTTCGGGCCACGAACATTGCTGTGAACAAGGTTCGGCGTATTCGCTTTATCTTTACTCAGTTGCCCCTCACGATTGTTCTTGAGTAGATTGTTGACGAAGGTGTAATTGGGTTTTGTCAGCATCAGTGCATCTTTACAGGCTTGCTCGAGGCGCGATTCGCCATGGGCTTTGCTCAGGTTGAGCAGCCCAAGGCAAGAACGATACGACTGCTCGGGATGAGGCTTAGAGTTCAGCATTTTATTGACGACTTCCCGTGTGGCGGGGCCGATATTGGCCCCCCAGTTGAGTAAACGTCCAGGCGACCACTTTTGATGTTGATGATTACTCGGCATGTGCTCAGGTTGAGTGCTGTTTCCGCGCTCCCTTTGGCTACGCGGGTGCTAGGCGACCAAGTTACCTTGATGGTAGATTTGCACCAGACGGTTGGAGGCTTCCAGTTCGACATGGTGGCCAACAAGCTGATGGGGAACCGAGTAGTAGTGACGGCGATATTCGATGTGATAATCAGGCCCAACCTTGGCTCGCTTGGTTTCAGTATATAGATATCGCTGCTTAGGAAGAGGCTTTAACGCGGGTTTATCGAGTTTGTCGAACAGCGCTTTGCGGCTCGCACCATAATGCTTCATCTCACGTTCGTTTAAGTCATTCATCAGCTCACGGATGGCAAGGTTCAGCTCTTTGAAGGTATAGAAGGTTTGATGGCGAAGTCGCATCATGATCCAACGTTCCACTAGGAGGACAGCATTCTCTGCCTTGGCTTTGTCTTTCGGTTTGTAGGGGCGAGCTGGCATCACGGCAGTTTGATAATGATTTGCCAGTTTTTGATAGCTTTCATTAAGCCTCGGTTCATAACGGTTAGCTTTGCTGACCGCGCTGCGTAGATTATCGGGAACCAAGAGCCGTGGGACACCACCGAAGTGTTCGAGTGCATTGGCATGCGCCTCTAACCAGTAAGGCTTACCTTGACTCGGGAAGGCTTCAACATAGGTGTAATTGGACGCTCCTAAGGTCGCCACGAACACTTCTGCTTCGCGCACTTCACCTGTATCAGGGTTGACTACTTGAAGCCTCGGCCCACAGTAATCGATAAACAGCTTATCACCTGCAACATGGAGCTGACGCATACTGCGCTTTTGGGTTTTGAACCAACGAGTGAAGTGCTCGCAGAACTGAGTGTAAGCGTAAGCTTGCTCTTGATATTGCTCGTGGTACTCCTGCCACAACAACATCTTTGTCATGCCTTTACGCTTGAGTTCGACAGCGTACTGAGCGAAGTCTGGCATAACCTTGTCTCGACTGGCTTGCTTCGAATGATATAGGGCTTTGGTAAGGTCTGTATCACTGCAATCTTCTGGGAGAGGCCAGCCTATCTGACTTTGCTTAAAGCGAGCGACAAGCTCAGAGACTGTTGCAAGGCTGACATTGAGACAACTAGCAATACTACGGTAGGACAACCCACACTCGTACTTAAGGCGTAATATCTCTTTGATTTTGTTCATTGGAGTTCTCTTTTTAGCCATTGTCGCTTCCTTACGTTCTTGTTTAAGAAGTAAAGAATAGCGAGCTATTGATTTAAAAGAGAAAAAGGAAGGATTTCGGGCATTCCGAACGCGGTTTTCGCTATTCCGAACACTGATTTCGGAGTTCGCTTAAAAGTGTTCGGATAATCGCGGAATGTGCGTTCGGATTAAACCGAAATAGGTGTTCGGGTCATACCGAAATGGCTGTTCGGAATGCTCCGAAATACGCACTATCGACGACTCAGGTTTCTATCATCGCTGTAACCCTAACGCTTATCGCACTAGGTGTTTACTACATCATGACCTTTATTGGCGGCGCGATGTTCTCTATGAACAAAGCTCTGAACACGCTTGCGAATGGCGACTTAACTTGCCGCATGAACTACTTCTTAGTTCGTGACGAGTTCAGTGAAATCGCGATTACAATCGATAAAGTTGCGGAGCGTGAACAAAACATGGTTCTATCAATCCAAGAGTCTGTCGCTCTCATGCAGCAGATCAGCTCGGACTTGAACCAGTCAACACAACAAAGTTCAGACATCTCAGGTAACCAACAAGAACACCTGAATAGCTTAGCAAGTGCAACGGAACAAATGGCGGCTACCATTCGCGAAGTCGCTACCCTTGCTCATGCGTCTAGCTCACAAACGATGGACGCTCGCGGCGTTGCTCAGAGCGGTCAAGTCAAGGTTTCAAATACACTGGAGTCTATCTCTAGCCTATCTCAAGAGATCCAGTCCGCTTCACAAGCAGTAGAAGAACTGGATGCCAACGCGGCGCAGATCGATGAAGTAGTCACAACCATCAATGGCATTTCAGAGCAGACCAATCTACTCGCATTGAACGCGGCTATCGAAGCCGCTCGTGCCGGCGAGCAGGGTCGTGGATTCGCTGTTGTTGCCGATGAAGTTCGTGCCCTTGCAGGTCGTACTCAACAAGCAACTGTTGAAATCCAAAGCATGATTGAATCATTACAACGTAACAGCCAATCACTAACCAAACTGATGGAAATAACGGTAAACAACGCTAATGAAGGCCAGACACTAATGTCAGAAGTGAATGTCGAGATCGGCTCTTTAGCAGAAAAGAATCAATCTATCTCAGACAGTAGTACTCAGATTGCTACAGCCGCGGAAGAGCAAGGTGTTGTTGCAGATAACATAGCTCAAAGTGTTGAGGAGATTCGTCATCAGTCAGATAGCATCTGTGAAATGATCAGTATGAGCAATTCCAATGTTGACCAACTTCGTAAACAAAGTGATACGATGGAAGGTTTGCTGACAGGTCTCAAAGCTTAATACTTATATCTAGCCAGTATGTGCTGATTAATCATTACTAGGGCTGCTTGTGCAGCCCTTTCTTATTTGCTTTTCAACTGTACTTCCTCGACAATACCCCTCCTTCAAATTCAACAAACAGAGTAAATTATGACTCCTTCAATTCATCTAGCTAAAGGCCGTGACAAATCACTACGCCGTAAACACCCATGGGTATTTTCACGCGGTATCGATAAAGTCGAAGGCGAGCCAAAATCAGGTGAAACTGTAGACGTATACACTCAAAATGGTCAGTGGCTTGCAAAAGCGGCTTACTCACCGGAATCTCAAATTCGAGCTCGTGTTTGGACATTTGAAAAAGAAGAAATCAATAAAGCATTCTTCGTAAAACGAATTCAAGACGCGCAATCTTTGCGTGAAGATATCATTGAACGTGATGGTCTAACTGGCTACCGCCTTACTGCAGCAGAGTCTGATGGCCTTCCCGGTATCACAATCGACAAATATCAAGATTTCCTCGTATGCCAATTACTTAGCGCCGGAGCTGAGTTTAATAAGAACATACTTGTTGAAGCTTTAATTGAATGTTTCCCTGACTGCAATATTTATGAGCGTTCTGACGTAGCAGTCCGTAAAAAAGAAGGCTTAGAACAAGTTGTTGGCGTACTTCACGGTGAAGAACCACCTAAATCAGTGGTCATTGAAGAAAACGGTGTGAAAATCAGCGTAAACATTATCGAAGGCCATAAAACGGGCTTCTATATGGACCAACGTGATAGCCGTAAAGAATCGATGAAATACGTTAAAGGCAAAGATGTCCTTAACTGTTTCTCGTACACAGGTGGTTTTGGTCTGTATGCCCTTAAAGGTGATGCTAAGCGTGTAATCAATGCAGACGTTTCTCAATTAGCTCTTGATACAGCTAAGTTCAACGCTGAGCTGAATGAGTTCGACATCTCGAAAAAGCGTGCAGTATTCCTAAACGCAGACGTATTCAAACTACTTCGCGAATACCGAGACCAAGGCACGAAGTTCGACGTAGTGATCATGGATCCACCAAAATTCGTTTCAAGTAAGAACAACCTGACATCTGGCGCGAACGGCTATAAAGACGTTAACATGCTTGCGATGCAAATACTGAAACCAGGTGGCACTCTACTCACCTACTCTTGCTCTGGCTTAATGGGCGCTGACTTATTCCAAAAAATCATTGCTGATGCGGCACTAGACGCAGGCAGAACCGTAAAATTTGTCGAGCGCTTCGAGCAAGCAGCCGATCATTTAACAGATACAGCTTATCCAGAAGGTTTCTACCTAAAAGGTTTTGCTTGTAAGGTGCTTTAATCTTAGTGCTTTAGAATCTAGCTTTTATAGCAAACAAGATCTATTAAAAAAGGGCCTTTCGGCCCTTTTTGTTATTGTTCTGGTAAATTCACGAAGAGTTGATTAACCAAGTTACTTAAGTCGCTACTAATCACGCTGCCATCGCCTTGGGCATTCACTGAGTCAAATTGATTTCCCGTATTGTCGAGTACAATTGTTTGTGTTTGACCGCTGTTGCTCGCATCTTCAGAGATAGTAATCACTAAATCCTTATCCCCGCCACCATTATCGACTTTTTCAATCGTGATATGGTCAAGTAAATCTGACATTGAATTTTCCGTTGGCAATAACTGCGATATATCTAAGTGATCTTGGCCTAAAGCAAAGTCGGTTATTGTATCAATATCGCCTTGGAACGGCTGGTCAACCCACTGGAACAAATCATCACCGCTGCCACCAGTCAAGATGTCATCACCTAACCCACCAATTAATAGATCATCACCCTCTCCACCATCAAGAAGATCATTACCATTATCTGCAACCAAGACATCATCACCACCTTCCCCATAGAGTTTGTTTGTATGGTTATCAATTACAGCAATCGCTCCACCGTTATTATCTGATTCATACGTACCATTTAATACTGAGCCATCATTCAAAACCACTTCAAAAGATGCACCTATAAAGCTACTGCCTTGATCTCTACCAAAATTGTCAGTATCGAATGTGAACCAAAACTCATCATCGCTTGTAAAATCACCATCAACAAAATTAGCAATCAGTACTGAAGAATCCGAGTCCATCGCATCCCAAATATT
The DNA here is from genome assembly GCF_041467715.1 of Vibrio sp. 10N.247.311.14. NCBI lineage: Bacteria > Pseudomonadati > Pseudomonadota > Gammaproteobacteria > Vibrionales > Vibrionaceae > Vibrio > Vibrio sp. 10N.247.311.14. The sequence continues at coordinate 13,203 of NZ_JBFSVE010000047.1, read as the reverse complement.
ATCAGTTTGCTCGATGCCTTTTGACTCTGTTTGGTATAAAGGGTTTAGGCTATCACTGATATCCCAGTTAGCATTGTTGTCGATACTACTCAAGTCAATACTAATTTGCATTACGGACAAACTAGCAGCCAAGCTAGACAATACGAATCCGTATTGATTAGCGGTATTGTAAGTATCACCGGAACGAACGGTTGCAGTAACGGTTGCCAACTCAACTAATCTATCAGTCGGCTTACCTATAATAATATCATCAGCTTGTGTTCCTGATAAAACAGAACTGTCGACAAAATTCACTTCAACATCAGCGCTATCTGAAACGCCATTTCCATCAATCACATAACTGAACTCATCACCACTTTCAGCATTTTCTAAAATAACAGCTTCCTCATTTAGAGTAACTGTAGCCTCAGAGCTTTCGACACTAGAAACAATCGTATCTGAAGTTATTGCGTCTGAGTGCGTAAGATAATCAGTATCAATAGACAATGGAGAGTCACTGTTCAAATTAGTAATAATATTATTTACGTTCGCATCGACGGTCGCATAGTAATCGATATTAAGCGTTAATTTTAGAGAGTCCTGATCTCCATCCCCATCTTCAACCTGCACTTGAATAACTTCACTCTCGTTTAATACATTTCGGTCAACGACAATACTGTAATAATATTCACCGGAATCGAAATTAATCCTAAACTCCCCGCCTAACGCGGTTGAAACTGTAATTTCAGGTGAACTCACATCATACTCATAAGTGATACCGTCGATGACAATCGATGTTATTGATACACCGTCAGCTCCTTCTAAAATACCGCCTTCAGTGTCAAACAACTTAACGTCACCACTAATACTGTTGTTGTCAAAATACTCTAAAACTGTATTGGTCAAATCATCAGCATCATCAACCACAACAGCATAATTGCTATCATCATCGTCAGGATCAGGAGAATGCGCGATAGGCGTTAGCTCATCTAGTGGTGCGTTGCCGATACCTATAGCAAAAGAAATATCATAGTTTGATGATTCTAAGTAGCTATTCCAACTGTTTTGAAGAGTTGAACCCACGCTAAACCCATTATTAGGCTCACCATCTGAAATAAAGTACACAAAACTCTGATCAGAAGTTGGTAAATCACCACTGTCCATTACTTTTTCTAGTGCATCGCTATATCGTGTTCCACCGTTAGCTTGCAAGGATTCAAGATACGTAACCACCTGAGCGACATCGTCTGATAGCCAACCAGAATTGACTATATTATTACCTGAGAAAGTAACTATTTGAACATTGACATCACCGGTATCATCAACTTCGCTAACGAGAGCCGTCAAGGCTTCAATTGCCGTTTCTAGGTAGCTTTTCCCATTACCAGCTGAATAGTCCATACTACCTGACAAGTCGAGAGCAAAAGTCAAATTTGTTGTTATAGGGTCTGATGTGGTCGTTAAGTTGCGTTCAACGTCACTGACAATAGGCACATCATCAACGATATTAATATTAAGCTGCGCACTATCCGTAACACCAACGCTATTTGATATTGTGTAACTAAAACTATCTACAACATCATCACCGATTGATGTGTTAGTTAATTCATATTCAAAGTCCCCTGAACGGAAGCCATTAGAATCATCAGTATATACAGTCAACGTACCGTAAGATGTAGTAACAACCACGATTCCATTTACTGGTGCCTGACCGTTAACTGCACTAATTAACGTAGAACTACTAACGCCACTATCATTGTCAAGGATATTGCCGGTCACAATACTTGCGTCACTATTAGCATCAGTACCCGATTCAAGACCAGCTTCATATACCTCTTCGCTATTATCTTTAGCTACTGGTAATGAGTCTTGTGTAACTGTCAATTGAGCTGAAGACTCACTACCATCAGCATCAGTCAACTCGTATTGGAACGTATCTTGATTAGCCGAGCCTACGCCGTATTGAACCTCAACACTCTCTACCATAAAGTTATTGGTAGTACCTGTATAAAGCACCACAGTTTCAAAACCACTATCAGAAGCAATAGTTAAGTCGTTACTACTTATAGTACCACTATCAACTAGCGAACCCTGATTGTCGTATGCCTTCCAGAACACTTCTTCACTGTCAGCAACGCCATTCAAAGTAAAGTTAGCGACAGAAACCTCGCCGCTAAACTTAGTAACCAATGCCTCGTCATAACGTATTTGATCGCCGTTTCCTTCGGAGTTGGCGTAGTAGATACCAACCTTACTGTTGATCTCGACTACACTGGCAGAGTTACTGTTTAGGTTAGTAACATCAACTTGTTGATAATCGTTATAAGCATACAGCTCAATACCATTATTATTAAGCATGTCGTTTGTTGAAAACGACTTCACTTGACCTTCAGCTTGAGTTGATTGGTAGCTATAGCTGCCGTCTTGATTAAACGTAGCAATAGCCGTACCTGTGTCAATGACGATCTCACCGTTATTGTTCCATTCATTGTATTTCTGGCCATCGAAAGTAATACTGGTTACTTTCGTAATATCACTACCTAAGTCATCCTTACCTGAACCGTCGTTTTCACCAGAGATCAAGTTACCGAAGCCGAAACCGCCAAAGCCAACACTATCAAAGTCGTCAACTGCAGTCGGTCCACTATCCGTAACCGCGATTTCGATCTCAGTCCAATTGGAGTTTCCTTTGCCATCAGTAACTAAATAATAAATGGAATCAGTTATTGCTACGCCTTGAGTATGATCCTGGCCTTGAGGAGCTTGATAACTAAATGAACCATCATCATTTATAGTTACCGTCCCACCTAAACTTGTAAAGAACGTCGAACCTGGAGAGGATATATCAACCTCATTTGTACCAGACGAGTCACTTGCTAGCGAAAGAACAGCCAAATTCGTGTCATCGTTATCAACATCATTAACTAACAACTGATCAGGAGTAAAGGTGACTGTGCTACCTTCTTCGAGAGTTGCGGTATCTGGATTTCCGCTAGGAGCGTCATTACTACCAATAATATTAATATTTGCTGTCGCAGTATCTGTTGCGCCATGTTCATCTGTAATTGTATATGTGAAGCTCTCAGTCGTTAGTTCCCCAGCTTGCAAGTAATCATAGACGTCGTTGGTGTCATAGTCGTAAGTCCCATCGGCATAAATAGTAAGCAATGCGCCACTTGGAAGAGTAACAACTGAACCATTAGTAATCGTCTGGCCATTTACAGCGGTCAATGAAAAGGTATCATTTTGATCATCGATATCGTTTGCAAGAAGTCCTGCATTAGCGTCGGTCACAGAGACGCCGTCGTCTTCATCAGCAATGATCGCACCATCACCTAGATCTATTCCGGTAACGCTAATTGAAGATAAGACATAATCAGAAGAATCCCCAACTCGTACACCATTCGAATCTGCTTCGAAGACTAACGTATCAAATACAATATCACCGGTGTCGATGTTAAAGTCGCCCGTAGAAGCGCCAGAATCCGTTTTGAATACTCCTGAAGCGACAAGCTCTCCATTATAATATGCAGACCAAGCACCTTGTTCTCCTTCATTTTCACTACCAAAAAGTCGTGAAACGCTAAAATCGACATTATTAGCTAGCTCACTAAATTCAAATTTAATTTTTTCAGAGGTGTCAGATCCAGGATCATATTCAATCTGATCAGCAATTTGTCCGCTATCCCTAATAGAGCCTGCGACACCAATTCCAAAGCCACTTAATTCAGATATAGTCCCTGATGTCTCATTACCATCGGAGTCATAAGTGATGGCTTCAATCGAGAACAGAGGTTGGCCATCACTTCCAGTTGGAATCGTAATACCATCAGTAAAATCGGCAGAAGCAGTGTATTCCTGGCTTAACGAACCATCATCTATAGCGTCAACAGAGTTATAAGTTGGTGTATCGCTGTCAACCGCCGTCGCATTGTCGCTATCGGTCGCCGTTAGGCTCACCGCTGGCAGTGTCTCGCCTGCATTCACCGCGTCAACACCCGCTTGCGTCAGTACCACATCGGTGCCGCTGATCGCGTAGTAACCATCGGTGTTTGTGCCCGGGGTGAAGGCAACACTTGGTGTGCCGTCTTCTTCATCCGACGCCGTGAACGTCGCCACCACGGTATCTACCGCCGCGTCGTTTTCATTGAACGCTGCCTCTGCCACCACATCGATGGTTGGGCCGTCTTCCGCACCATTGATGGTGATCGTGATGGTTTCTGTATCTGCGCCATCCGCCGTCGGGATCGTGTACGTCACCGTCTCGCTTTCATTCGCATCCAGGTACTGCACCGCGTCGTTATTCACGGTGTACGTCCACGTACCATCGGCTGCGATGCTTAAGCTGCCCAGCTCGGAGCTCACGGTTGAGTTGTCCGCATCGAACACTGGCGTGCCGAACGCGCCATCGCCGTCCGCATCGGTCAGCGTCACGCTGCCCGTCGTGGTTAGGTTGCCGTCAGTCACCGCAACGTCTTCCGTCACGCTGCCTGTATCGCTGTCGCCAGTTTCTAGCGTGATTTCTGAGTCGTCTTCCGCACCATTGATGGTGATCGTGATGGTTTCTGTATCTGCGCCATCCGCC